>QNFO01000414.1 GCA_003646355.1 Gammaproteobacteria bacterium | reverse complement strand
GCATCGACAAAACACTCAATACTCATCAGCAAAAAAGCCAGGCGACTACCCCACCCCGTCAGCAGCGCAAAGCACTTGCGGGTACGCTTTTAATTGGGCTCGGGATCGGCAGTACTTACGACGTGTTGAATAACACCGCGCAGCAAGTAACAACGCCGAGCTTATTACTGATAGCCGTCGGCACTTTACTGTTACTACTATCTTAAGGCTGGCATAATCCTGCACCTGCACACCCAACGCAATACTTGAGGATGTACCAACAGCCATGAGCGAATCCATCGACACTAACTGGCTCGATCAAATCACCTGGAATGACCAGGGTCTGGTGCCTGCCATCGCTCAAGATAAAGCAACGAATGAAATTCTCATGGTTGCCTGGATGAATCGCGAAGCCCTCGGCTTAACGCTTGCCGAGGGACGTGCCGTCTACTGGTCGCGCTCGCGCAAAAAACTGTGGCGCAAGGGCGAAGAGTCGGGGCACGTGCAAACGGTCAGCGAAATACGACTCGACTGTGACGACGATGTAATTATCCTAAAAATAGAGCAACTGGGCGGTATCGCCTGCCATACAGGACGACGCAGCTGTTTCTTCAAAGTACTCAAAGATGGGCAGTGGACAGCTGTTGAACCCGTACTCAAAGACCCCAAATCGATTTATAGTCAATCGACATAAGACTACATAAGAAACCGTTATGAACGATATTTTGAGCCAACTCGACACTATTCTCGCCGCACGCAAAAGTGCTGACGCCGACAAATCGTATGTCGCCAGCTTGCATCACAAAGGGCTGAACAAAATTCTCGAGAAGGTGGGTGAAGAGTGCACCGAAACCTTAATTGCCGCCAAAGATGCCGAGCAAAGCGGTGACAATAAGGATTTGATAGCAGAAACCGCCGATCTATGGTTTCACTCGCTGGTAATGCTCTCCCACTTGGGTGAAAATGCCGACTCCGTTTTAGCGGAGCTTGCGCGCCGCTTTGATATTTCAGGGCTGGAAGAAAAAGCCAAGCGCAAAGACAGCTAGCAATCGATTTCGCATCGATAGACATTAAGTAAAAAGACAACACAGAGGTAAGTATGGGATTTGGTGGAATTAGTATTTGGCAATTGTTGATCGTTCTCGCCATCGTGGTTCTAATTTTTGGCACCAAACGCCTCAAAGGCATGGGCACTGACCTCGGTGGGGCCTTAAAAGGTTTCAAAGATGCTGTCGCCACAGAAGACGATGCTGAGAAAGAGCAAAGCCTTGAGGAAGACACCGCCGCAGATGCCACCAACACCACGGTCAATAAAGAAAAGGCTGAAGCCACTAGCAGCGAGAAAAAGGTCGACTAAACCGACCGCTTCTATTTTTTATCGAGTTACCTCGCTTAACCTGGGTCAGATGCCATGTTCGACATTGGTTTTACCGAAATGATACTGATCGCAGTGGTCGGCCTGATTGTAATTGGGCCAAAAAGACTGCCCGAAACTGTCCGTTTTCTCGGCTACTGGGTCGGCAAACTGCGTCGCTCTGTTCAGGGAGCGCGGCAGGATATGGAACGCGAATTCGGTCTCGACGAAATACGCCGCGAGCTCTATAACGAAGAGCTATTGGGCCGCATGGAAGACGAGCGTAAACAAATAGAAAAACGTTTAGGCTCGCCCTCTCTAACCCCCGCCGATGAACCCACGCCAGCTAACTTAAAGATTCCCAACGAAGAAGACTTTATCGACGATGGGCCGAGCGAACCCTTGCCATCTGATGTACTGCCCACTGACGAAACTTCTAGCGAGGAGCGGCCCCGTGAGCAAACGGTTGCGGACTCCCCTGCCGGTGCCGCGATAGATGCAGACCCCGCCTCAAACAGTAAATCAGCGACAGAAACCACTGCCAACAAAACCCTCTAGGGCGGCACCAACAAGATAACTTATGCCAAACGAGCCAACAGAACAATCCGACGAAGAAAACGAAAGCACCCCAGGTAACGCCCAGCCGATGGTCACCCATCTTATTGAACTGCGTGACCGGCTATTGCGCACCATCGTTATCGTGCTCCTGCTTTTTGTCGCGATGTTTCCCTTTGCCAATGAGATTTATGGCTTTGTTTCAGAGCCTCTGCGCGTCTACTTACCCGAAAACTCGACCATGATTGCCACCCAGGTGGCCTCGCCCTTTCTTACGCCCTTTAAATTAACGATGGTGCTGTCAGTATTCGCGGCAATGCCTTTTATTTTGTATCAAACCTGGGCCTTTATCGCCCCCGGCCTGTATAAAAAAGAACGCTTTATTGTGCTGCCTTTATTCGCCTCTAGCGTGATGCTTTTTTACGCCGGCATGGCCTTCGCCTACTTTGTGGTATTTCCTTTAATCTTCGGGTTTTTCACCAGCGTTGGCCCTGAAAATGTCACAGTGATGACCGATATATCCAGCTATCTCGACTTTGTCCTCAAGCTGTTTTTCGCCTTTGGTATCGCTTTCGAAATCCCCATCGCTACCTTTATTTTAATCTGGACCGG
>QNFO01000413.1 GCA_003646355.1 Gammaproteobacteria bacterium | reverse complement strand
ATCTTTAAGCTAGAAACATTAGGTGGTGAGGCTAAGCAATCTATCAAGATACCACATGCTCTATCACGCTATATGGGATTGACCCCTGGTAAGCCTCTTACTCAAGAACTATTCGATAGGTATATGAATAAAGACTTGACTTGGAGAGAGATCCTCTTTGGCATTGAGACACCTACTACTAGACTTACTGGTGCTAAGTACTTTAAGTATGGCAGCTTTGGTGGTGTGGATGTCTTAGGTAAGAAGATAGGCAAGTTTGATCTGTCTGAAGGCTTTGAGTTCATGTCAGCTAACAAGATGCCTAAGTCGTGGACTTCAGTCCCTTCTGTTAACCTTGATGGTGATATTGTAGAGAATGTCTTTACTCAGAAGTTCCAAGAGAAACTTAATTACTTCGATAAAGATGGTCGTAAAGTCACTAACATCTTCAATGTGCAACAGAAGACAGAGATAGATTTTTTCGATATGATTGCTAATGAATCAGGTAAGATTAATGATATCGCTGATGTAACTAAGGCAAGAACTGCTTATGGGGTTAACTTCAATCACAGTAATGACTCAGTAGCTATCAGAGCCTTTCACAGATGGGGTCGAAAAAATAAAGTTCCTACCTCTTCCATCCATGATGCTGTCATGATGAATGTGGCTGATCTTAATATATCAATGAAAGCATTAAACAACATCTATGCTGATATGCTCAAGAAGAATGTTATCATTGAAACTCTTGATGAGATGAAAAGTAGAGGATTACCTAAAGAAATATACGATCAATACATGAATGAAGCTATCGATATAGGACTGATACCAATTCCAGGTAGGTCTAAGATAGATGGTAGAGTACTTACTATTGATGATATACTAACACCAGCTATGATACGTGGTGGTATTAAAGACTTTGATGCAGGTAATGATGAAGGGATGTATGGTTGGGGCCCTTGATATAAGAAAATTTCTACCCTCCACTTGCACAACATTCCTGTTACAGAGTGTGTGTTTCGCGGACTTTTGAAATACCCATAGCCTTAGTACCCCGTGTGAGTTTGGTGGTAGCTATGGATAACTCTGCTTTGAGAAACGATATACCCGACTGACTTTGCTCGTGTTGCGTGAGTTGGTCGCTATCCACGAATGATACTATGCAGTGGCTAATGTGTATCACTAATTTTATACTGGGCTGTGCCCGCAACTTAATGGGACTGTGTTCCTATATTACGAAGGAAGAAGATAATGTCAGATGACAATAATGATGACAACCAAGAGAATAACAGTGATAATAGTAACGACACTAACACTGATACTAGCACGTCTACAGAACCTACTATGGAAGAGCTTGTAGCTCAGCAAGTAGCCGAAGAGATCAAAGGTATCAAGAATAAGCTAGACAACGCCTATGGCGCACGTGATGAAGCACAAGCTAAAGTGGCTGAGTTTGAACTCGCTGCAACTAAAGCTGAAACCGAAAGATTAAAGGCAGAAGGCAATCACAAAGAAGCTTATGAGTTAGAATTATCACAAGAGAAAGCCAAGATTAAAGCACTTCAGGATGACAATGTTAAGCTATCTCGCGATATTGAAGTCAAGAACTTGTTGAACCACTACGAATTCAAATCTGAAAATGCTAATGAAATGGCTTATAATGTATTGGTAAATAATCTTATTAAAGATGATAATGGCAACTGGGTCAGTAAGACTGGTAAGCCTATGACAGAACACGTGAGTGAATTCATGTCTTCTGACGAAAACTCATTTCTGTTGAGACCTAAAGTAAATAGTGGGTCGCAGGAAACACATCATAAATCGAGCACACCTGATAACAAGTCTCTATTTGAACTGTCGCAAGACGAAGTCATAAAGAGAGTGTCGGAAGGCAAGCTTTAATAACCTACAAGGAATATACAAATGGCTGATAAAACTACAGCTGGTGCTACTAATTACGTTTTACAGGGAGCTATTTCAGCTTACTCTGATGAAGCGTATACTAATGCCAAGAAACTCTCTGGCACTGGTATTGTTGGTGGTAATCCATTAATTGATACAAATACAGAGACATACTCTGGTACTATGAGATGGCACAAGCCATTGAATGCAGTTATCAACGTTGCCTCTTTGACTGATAACACCGATGGTTCTTTAACCAGTACTGATACTGATATGTTGTCTTATATCAAAACCGTACGTACACATGGTTCTGAGAAAGTCAATATGCAAGAAGTCGTTACCCAGATTGATGGCCTAGCTAAGATTGGTCGTGACTTTGGTGAGACTAAGGCTCAAGATGAGCATAACGGTATCCTAGCGGTACTACGTGGTGTTGCTCTAGCTGAAGCTATCAATGGTGCTGGTGCAGGTTCTGGTGCTACTGGTCTTGGTGGTCAGACTTTTGACAATGACCCTACTGACGAAAAGTATGGTTTCTATGTTGACTTAGGTGCTGATACATTAATCGCTGCTCCTTCTGCTTCTGTACAAGGTGCACAACGTGCTGAATCTTTCTTACAAGCTAT
>QNFO01000412.1 GCA_003646355.1 Gammaproteobacteria bacterium | reverse complement strand
CCGAATATTTAAATACCATTCCTGTTGAGCAGCAGCCCCAATTTCCAGGGGATACTATTATTGAACAAAAAGTGCGTTCATATATCCGCTGGAACGCAATGATGATGGTTTTAAGAGCTAACAAACACACCAATGTGGGCGGGCATATTGCCAGCTTTGCTTCAGCAGCAACACTCTATGATATAGGCCAAAACCATTTTTGGCATGGTAACTCAGAGCAACGAGAAGGCGACTTGATCTTTACTCAGGGTCACTCAGCCCCAGGCATGTATTCTCGTGCTTTTCTACAAGGACGATTAACTGCGGAACAACTCGATAATTTTCGTCAGGAAGTGAATGGTAACGGTTTACCCTCATACCCTCACCCATGCTTAATGCCTGACTTCTGGCAGTTTCCAACAGTATCCATGGGACTAGGGCCAATTATGGCAATTTACCAGGCTCGCTTTATGCGTTATATTCAGGGGCGTGGGTTTGCTGATACAACCGGGCGTAAAGTCTGGGCCTTTCTGGGTGATGGTGAAACAGATGAGCCAGAATCTTTAGGTGCTATTGGTATGGCAGGCAGAGAAAAACTGGATAACCTGATTTTTGTTGTCAACTGTAATTTACAACGCCTGGATGGACCTGTACGAGGAAATGGAAAAATCATTCAGGAACTGGAAGGTGAGTTTCGTGGTGCTGGCTGGCATGTTATTAAAGTTGTCTGGGGGCATTTATGGGATGCCTTGTTCGCTCGTGATAAAAAAGGGCTACTTGCCAAGCGGATGATGGAATGTGTGGATGGTGATTACCAGACTTTTAAGTCTAAAGATGGTGCTTATGTCCGTGAATTTTTCTTTAATACGCCCGAGTTAAAAGCAATGGTTAGGGATTACTCTGACCAGGATATCTGGGGGCTGAATCGTGGAGGGCATGATCCAGCGAAAGTATTTGCAGCATATCATCAAGCCGTTAATCAAAAAGGCCAACCGACCGTTATTTTAGCCAAAACCATTAAGGGCTATGGTATGGGGGAATCGGGAGAAGCACAAAATACTTCGCATCAACAGAAAAAAATGAGTCTGGAATCGCTGCGTCGATTCAAAAATAAATACGCATTACCCATATCAGATAAAGAATTAGAAGATTTACCCTATCTTAAATTTGAAGAAGGTTCAGCAGAACTGAACTACATGGTGGAAAGACGCAAGCAATTAGGTGGTTTTATTCCATTTAGACGTACTCAGACCATTCCTTTAGATGTCCCGGCTTTATCTGATTTTAAAGCCTTATTGACAGGAACAGGTGAAGGGCATGAAAGTTCTACAACCATGGCTTTTGTTCGTATGCTGGGGATTTTTGTTAAAGATAAAAACATTGGTAAACGCATCGTACCCATTGTACCTGACGAATCACGTACCTTTGGTATGGAAGGCATGTTCCGTCAATTAGGTATCTGGTCACAAGTCGGGCAGTTGTATACTCCGCAAGATGCCGAACAACTGATGTACTATAAAGAAGATAAACATGGGCAAGTGTTGCAGGAAGGAATTAATGAAGCGGGGGGCATGAGTGACTGGATTGCTGCGGGCACATCCTATTCAACACATGGCGTACCCATGATTCCTTTTTACATCTTCTATTCCATGTTTGGTTTTCAGCGTGTTGCTGACCTTATCTGGGCTGCGGCAGATCAATGTACCCGAGGCTTCTTATTAGGTGCAACTGCCGGTAGAACCACGTTAAATGGCGAGGGACTACAGCATGAAGATGGCCATAGCCAGGTTTATGCTGCAACCGTACCTAACTGCGTATCTTATGACCCAACTTATGCTTATGAAGTTGCTGTTATCATCCAGGATGGTATGAAACGCATGTACGTTGAGCAGGAGAATATTTTTTATTACATCACCGTGATGAATGAAAATTATGAACAACCTGCTCTGCCCCAAGGTACGGAAGAAGACATTTTAAAAGGCATGTATTTGTTCCAGAAAGGCAAAGAAAATAAATCTCCGAGGGTTCAATTAATAGGTTCGGGTACTATTTTCCGTGAAGCGGTTGCTGCAGCAGAATTGTTACGTGATGACTGGAAAGTAGAAGCTGACTTATGGAGTTGTCCAAGTTTTAATGAATTGGGTAGAGACGGTCAGTCTTGTGAACGCTGGAATAGATTACACCCTACTGAAACACCAAAACAGTCGCATGTTTCACGTTGCCTGGAAAACACAAAAGGTCCTGTTATTGCCAGTACTGATTATGTTCGCGCATTTGCAGAGCAAATCAGAGGATACATAACAGCTCCTTATACAGTATTAGGCGCAGATGGCTTTGGTCGTTCAGATACACGTGAAAATCTACGTAGTTTCTTCGAGGTTAATCGTTATCATATTGTTATCACCGCACTGAAAAGTCTGGCAGATAATGGTGAATTTGATTTAGCTAAAGTTGATGTAGCTATTGCAAAATATGGTATTAACCCTGATAAAGCAGAACCCTGGTTAGTTTAAATATGAGTGATTT
>QNFO01000411.1 GCA_003646355.1 Gammaproteobacteria bacterium | reverse complement strand
GTTTCCATTTTGGCGTTGAGGCGCTCCATGTTTTTCACATAGGCATCACCAAATTCGGTGTACACCGCGTATTCATTACGCGAGGTACCGCGTGTAAAGAAGGCACCTTTTTCGGGGTGAGTACCGGGCAATGTGCGGTAGCAAATACCGTCACCGTCAACATCGAGGTAGCGCCCGTAGCGCTCGGTCATGTTGTCGAGATCTTCGGCCGACAGCACCTTGCCTCTGTCGTATTCACGATTGTCGTCCCACTCCAGTGGCGCACACAAATTATCATTCATGCCCAGATCGAGATCGCTCATTACGATTACCGGCGTTTGTAAGCGCTCGGCCAAATCGAAGCTATCGGCAGCCATTTCAAAACATTCTTTCGGGTCGGCCGGAATCAGCAGCACATGCTTGCTGTCACCGTGGGAGGCATAAGCCGCCGCGAATATATCAGACTGCTGGGTGCGGGTCGGCATACCGGTAGAAGGGCCAGCACGCTGAACATCAAACAGTACAGCGGGCACTTCTGCAAAATAGGCCAGACCGAGAAATTCACTCATCAACGACAGGCCTGGGCCAGAGGTCGCAGTAAATGCCCGTGCACCATTCCATGAGGCACCAATCACCATACCAATGGCAGCCAACTCATCTTCAGCCTGAGCGACACAGAAGCGACGGTCGCCAGTGCCCGGGTCGATACGCAAGCGTTTGGCGTATTTTTCAAAGCCTTCGATCACCGATGTAGAAGGTGTCAGCGGATACCAGGGAACAACGGTGGCGCCGCCATAAACGGCACCGAGGGCGAGAGCATCGTTGCCTTCAAGCATGACTCTATCGCCAATTAAATCACGGCGTTCGAGACGAATACTCAGTGGGCAGGAAAAGTGCTCCTGAGCGTACTGATAGCCCAGCTCGAGAGCGTGGATATTGGAGGCGATTAGCTTGTCTTTACCCTTAAATTGCGCGCCGACAAGATCTTTGAGCACTGCAAAATCAATGTCCAGCAAAGCTGCCAGGGCGCCGACATAAATCACATTCTTAAATAACTGACGCTGGCGCGCCTGAGTGTATTCGCGACGGCAAATATCAGTCAGTGGCAAACCAATCAGATTGATATCATCGCGATGCAGGCGTAAATCGAGAGCCTTGGTGTTGTCGTAAATAAAGAAACCACCAGGGTTCAGATCACCAATATCCTGCGCCATACTTTGCGGGTTAATCGCCACGGCGATATCGACGCCACCACGGCGGCCGAGATAGTTTTTCTCGCTGACCCGCACTTCATACCAGGTCGGTAGACCCTGAATATTGGAGGGGAAAATGTTCTTCGGGCTAACCGGTATACCCATACGAAAAATCGACTTGGCAAACATCGCGTTGGCACTGGCCGAACCGGTACCGTTGACGTTGGCAAAGCGAATAACAAATTCGTTGACTGCCTCTATGCTCTTCATATCTGGGATGCCTTGGTTACTTGGTAGAGAAATTGTTGCATGTCCCAGGCAGATGTCGGGCAGCGCTCGGCGCAGAGCCCACAGTGCAGACACACATCTTCGTCCTTGACCATCACTCGTCCGGTCGGCAAATCACTGGAAACATAAAGGTCCTGCTCGAGATTCTTCGCTGGCATGCGTAACCGGGGGCGAAGTTCGGCTTCTTTATCGTTGTCGATAAAGTTGATGCAGTCCGTTGGGCAAATGTCCGTACAGGCATCGCACTCTATGCACAGGGCTTCAGAAAATACCGTTTGCACATCGCAGTTAAGGCAGCGCTGCGCTTCTTCAAAGCCGGTCTGGGGGGAAAAGCCCAATTCCACTTCCAGCAGTCGATCACCGAGTGCCGCCGATTTATCGGCATGAGGTACTTTGAAGCGCTGATCATCACCAACGGCGTTGCTGTAGCTCCACTCGTGAATACCCATTTTCTGGCTGACCAAATTGGTCTGTGGCGCCGGGCGCACAGTGAGGTCTTCACCGCTGCAAAACAGGTCAATGGAAATCGCTGCCTGATGGGCCTGAGCGACAGCGGTAATAATATTTTCGGGGCCAAAGGCGGAATCACCACCAAAGAAAACCTTACTATTAGTCGACTGAAAAGTGACTTTATTGAGTGTGGGCAAACCCCAGCTATCAAACTCAACATCAGTCTCTGCCTCAATCCAGGGGAAAGCGTTCTCCTGGCCGATAGCGATCAACACTTCATCACAGGGGAAGAAGGCTGGCTCTTCACCGGTCGACACCAGCTTGCGACGATTTTTCTTGTCGTATTCAGCGCGCACCTTATCGAAGCGCATGCCCACGAGCTTGCCGTCTTCGATAACGAATTCTAGCGGCGTGTGGTTATCAATAATCGGAATATCTTCCGCGACGGCGTCGTCTTTTTCCCAGGGCGAGGCCTTCATATCGGCAAAGGGGCTACGCACAATCACCTTAACTTCGGCACCGCCGATGCGGCGCGCCGTGCGGCAGCAATCCATCGCCGTATTACCACCACCGAGAACAATGACTTTTTTACCGACACT
>QNFO01000410.1 GCA_003646355.1 Gammaproteobacteria bacterium | reverse complement strand
GGCACCACGGGCAACCCCAAGGGTGCGACACTGACCCACTGCAATGTGCTGAATAATGGCAAGGTCAATGGCGATGTGATGCGCCTAACTCATGAGGACAAGGTGTGCATCCCCGTGCCCCTCTATCATTGCTTTGGCATGGTGATCGGCAACTTGGGTTGTATTTGCCACGGCGCGACAGCGGTCTTCCCCGGTGAAGCCTTTGAGCCCTTGAGTGTGTTAAAAACCGTTGCTGAAGAAAAGTGCACGGCACTGCACGGCGTGCCGACGATGTTTATCGCCGAGCTCGACCACCCAGAATTTGATAGCTTTGATTTGTCGAGCCTGCGTACCGGCATTATGGCGGGTGCTCCCTGTCCCGAGTCGGTGATGAAGCAGGTCATCGGCAAAATGAACATGCAGCAAATTTTGATCGCCTACGGCCAAACAGAGCTCAGCCCGGTGAGTCATGCGACTGAGCCAGACGATGCCCTCGATAAGCGCGTTGGCACCGTGGGCAAGCCTTGCCCTCACCTCGAAACTAAAATTGTCGACGACAATAATCGCGTTGTAGCCATTGGTGACAAGGGCGAGATTTGTACCCGAGGCTACGCGGTGATGCGCGGCTACTGGGACGACGAAGAAAAAACCCGCGAGACCATCGACGCGGGTGGTTGGCTGCACTCCGGCGATATCGGCATTATGGATGACGAGGGCTATGTGCGCGTTACCGGCCGCATTAAAGATATGATTATTCGCGGTGGTGAAAATATTTATCCCCGCGAAGTGGAGGAGTTTCTCTACACCCACGAAAAAATTCAGGAAGTGCAGGTCGTCGGCGTGCCCGATGAGCGCCTCGGCGAACAGGTTTGCGCCTGGATTAAATGCCACGACGGTCAAGCGCTGAGCGATGACGAGGTTAGGGCTTTTTGCAAAAACAAGATCACCCACTTTAAAGTGCCGTACTACATTCGCTTTGTGGAAGACTACCCAATGACAGTAACGGGTAAAATTATGAAATTTAAAATGCGCGATGCGATGGTAGAAGAGCTGGGCATTACTATTTGATGGACGGTATTATTCTATTAGCAAGATGCCATTAACAAAGTACTAAAATTATGATGCTGTTTTAATAACAGTTTTAAGCAGTCGCTAAGACTGCCAACTAAGAGAGGAGAGACATTGTGGATTTAAGCAATAAAGTAGCCATCGTAACCGGTGGTGCTTCTGGCCTGGGCCGAGCAACAACTGATGTACTGGCAGCCGGTGGCGCCAAGATCGCTATTTTTGACCTCAATGCCGAGATGGGTGGCGAGGCTGTTAAAGCGCTGGGCGAAGACAAGGCGGGCTTTTGGTCAGTCGATGTTGCCTCTGCCGAGTCGGTAGAAGCAGCCGTTGCTGCCGTGATTGAAAAATTTGGCCGCATCGACGTGCTGGTTAACTGTGCGGGTATTGGCCCGGCGAAGAAAATTATTGATCGCGACAACAATCCTATGCCGCTGGAAGACTTCTCCAAACTGATCGGCATTAACCTCACCGGTAGCTTTAACGTTGCCCGTTGCTGTGCCGCTGAAATGGCGAAAAATGACTTGGTGGGTGGCGAGCGTGGCGTGATTATTCACACTGCTTCTGTTGCTGCTTATGAAGGCCAGGTGGGTCAGTGCGCTTACTCTGCCAGTAAAGGCGGTATCGTCGGTATGACATTGCCGATGGCGCGTGATTTGGCCAAGGTTGGCATTCGTGTCAATACGGTTGCGCCGGGCATTATGGGTACGCCACTACTGCGCGGCATGCCGCAGAAAGTACAGGACTCACTCGCTGCCACTGTGCCTAACCCCAGCCGTTTGGGTGAGCCCGATGAGTATGGCCGCTTAGTGCGTCACATGGTTGAGAACGCTTACTTGAACGGCGAAACTATTCGTCTCGATGGTGCTATCAGAATGCAGCCGCGTTAAGAAGCAGTCATAGCGTTAAGAAGCTGCTCTTACGAACCAATGGCGCTAATCAGCGGATTACCCGATGCTGAATGTTGCCAGTGAGGCTGATCGTTTTCGCTGAGTCGATTGCGCAGGTAGGCGAGCTGGCGTTCAAATAAGGCCTGTTGCTCGCTGCCTAAATCGGCGAATAAAAAGGCTTCGCTAGCGCTGCTGGTATTTGTACCGGCTCCGGCCAATGCTTCAAAATAGATACCCGCTTCGGCGGGTATTTTTGTTTTTGCTGTCTCGTCGGTTAAAAGTTGCCAGGGGTCGGCGAGCAGGCTGGTGGCCGCGAGCTGTTCAAATGTCGCTTCGGCGGCGGTGTCCTGCATAAACTGGCAGTTGTCATTTGTATCGTCGCCTTTGTGCATGGGCTCGATAGCCAGTGCACTGCTAAGAATTAACCCGGCCCCTTCGTCATTGGCTTGCTCGCGCTGTAGCTCAACCAGTGCCAGGTGGCTAGTAATGGCGCGTAGTAAAAAGTTGCTGTCGTTTGTGGTGGCCTCAAAGCGTAAATAAACACAGTTGTTTGCACCACTCAAACGCTCGCCTTTAAACAGCTC
>QNFO01000409.1 GCA_003646355.1 Gammaproteobacteria bacterium | reverse complement strand
GCCAGGCGTTCTTTCTCGGCTAACTCCTGCACGCGCTGGGAGCGGGCCTCAGCCAATTCCTGAGTCAGGGTGCTAACTCTCACCTGCAGCACACGATAGCTGGTATCCAGCTCTTCAGAAACGCGATTAAACGTTTCGAAAACCTTTTCCAATTGTTCTGTGGTTTGCGCTGCCTGTGTCATAGCTGTCCTGCCCTGCTGATTTACGGTGCAAATTGATAAGCCGTAAAACCATTAAGCAACAACTATGCCTAGAATATATTTACTTATATTTCAATCGGTTGCAGAGAGGAAAGCAAAGATCGTCAAAACCCTGACGCAACACTCGTACGGGAAATGTCAAACTTACGTATCTTCTCAACCAGGGTTGTGCGCTGCAGACGCAGCAATTTAGCGGCCCGCGCCACCACCCAATCACTGTCATCAAGAGCCTGACGAATTAAGTCTTCCTCAACCTGGCGCAGGTAATCTTTAAGATCGAGACCCTCCCCACCTAACAGCGCACCAGGGGGCGGCAACGGCATGCTCCGCTCTTCGACACCGATGTCAGCCAGCATCGCCTCCTCGGCAGCCTGGCTATCTTCCACATCAGCAATCCAGTCAACATTGCTACGATATTTGTCGGGTAAGTCTTTTGCACGTACCTGTTGTCCGGGAAAGAGAATATTCAAACGCTCCACAAGATTAGCCAACTCACGCACATTACCCGGCCAGCTATAAGTCGCCAGAGCAGCCAGCGCACAATCACTCAGCAGGGCAGACTGTTGCCCGCCCCGCTGCAGACGCTCGGCGGTATATTTAACCAACTGGGGGATATCGTCAGTGCGATCTCGCAGGGGGGGCACTTCGATAGGAAACACATTCAAGCGGTAGAAAAGATCGAGGCGAAAGAGGCCCTCGGTAACCCGGTGCTCCAAATTGTGATGAGTTGCTGCCACAACCCGCACATCGGAGTGAATCGTCTTGCTGCCACCCACCCGTTCAAAACATTTTTCCTGTAACACACGCAGCAGTTTCACCTGCATTTCGAGAGACATATCGCCAATTTCATCGAGAAACAGCGTGCCGCCCTCGGCCAGTTCAAAACGCCCCTGGCGAGCCGTAATCGCCCCGGTAAACGCGCCTTTTTCATGGCCAAACAGTTCGGATTCTAATAAATCGGGGGGTATTGCGCCGCAATTAACCGGCACAAAAGGACGCTTAGCTCGCAGAGATTGGCGGTGTAGAGCCTGAGCAACAACCTCCTTACCCGTACCCGACTCACCAAGAATCAATACCGTGGCATCACTATGGGCAACCTGCTCAATCAGGCGGCGAACCAACTGCATATTGCGGTTCTCTCCCACCAAGCGATGTTGCCCCAATGCCCCCGTATTCTTAGAGCCGGCCTCGTGCTTGAGCTTATCCGTCATATCGAGTGTCACTTTCATTCCCTTGAATATTTAATACTGTCGTCAATTCTTAACCACTCCTAAGATTGGCGCTGGGCAATACTGCGGCGATGTCGCCTAAAAATGAATTTTTCCAGATCATCCTGCAATGCAGAACTTAAACCAACAAAACGCGCCTGTACGCGCTGGCCAGCACTACTCGAACCTTCCGTTGAATCAACAGGTACTGCAACTCCATGAAATTTCAGCGGTGAGGGCAACTCACTGCGCAGGTAAACCTCAATGCAAACTTGAGCACCGGAAGGGGGGCAATCCTGTGCCACCCACTCAATACCCGCGTGCCCCAGACGAACCTTTGTTGGCGCCGGCAAGGTACGCTGGTTAGCCAATAGTTGGCCGACCATGTCGAGTAAAAGGTTTAATTTGAGATCGAGGCGCTGTAACTCTGCGGCCGTTTGCGGGATCTCTTCACCCGCTTCGGGCGCACCTTCGTTCAGCGCTGCCAGGGCTTTAAGAAAGCGAATATTATTTTCATTGATACTCACCAGCTCATTATCACCAGGCAGGGAATCAACAACCCGGCAAACCAGAGACATATCACTTTCGTAATACAAACCCTGAAAGAAAGAATCTTTGCTCTCCATACTGGTATAAGCCTCCAGACCCGCAGACAATAGAGTGAAACAGTGGTCATACGCTATTTTTATAGTCAGTATTTCAACAAAAACTAGAGAAAACATAAAGCGTCAAAAAACCAGCACCTGCCCTTAAGAATGGGCTGGATATGTGTGTTTTGCAATAAAAATTATGAAGTTATTAAAGAAAGAAGGTGAAACATAATCAGGCTATTAAGGACAACAGCCCGATCAGCGCCCGATATCGAGAAGCAAGAGGAGCGAAGACAGCAAATTAACCTTGCTTACTAACGTCCTGATAGGCACTGGCCGCACTGCGACCACTCTGTAGAGCAGCATACTGCTGGGCACTCTCACTGCGAGCGCGCTGTACAACGCCCGTGAGTTGATCATTTAGCTGCATTAAGGTTTGCAGGGAATCATTCACCCCCTCAGCTTCCTCCACCGCGACGGGCTCTTTGAGCCCCGCCATCATGCCCTCGCGACGCTGCTT
>QNFO01000408.1 GCA_003646355.1 Gammaproteobacteria bacterium | reverse complement strand
TCCTCCGGTCTGATGTCCATTGCCACCGCTGCCAAGCAGATTATTTGTGACGGCATGACTACGGTCGTCGGCGGTGGTATTGAGCACATCAGCCTGGTGCAGAACGAGCATGCCAACAGCTATCGCAACCGCGACCAGGCGCTGATCGCCATGCAGAAAGATATTTACATCCCCATGCTCGAGACCGCTGAAATTGTTGCCAATCGCTACAACGTTAGCCGTGAAGCCCAGGACGAATATTCACTACAGTCCCAGCAGCGCACGGCAGCCGCTCAGCAAGCCGGTATTTTTGATGACGAAATCGTTGAAGTCACGGCATCCATGCAGGTTATGGATAAGGCGACGAAAGAGGTCTCTAGCGTCGAAAAAACCCTGAAACTCGACGAGGGCAATCGCCCCAGTACCAATGCCGAAGGTCTGTCTTCACTCGGCCCGGTTATTGAAGGCGGTAGTATCACTGCCGGTAACGCTAGCCAGTTGTCAGATGGTGCGGCAGCTTGTGTATTGATGGAAGCCAAAGCGGCCGAGCAGCGCGGTCTTGAGCCCCTGGGTATTTATCGTGGCATGGCCGTTGCCGGTTGTGGTCCCGAAGAAATGGGTATTGGCCCCGTCTTCGCCATTCCTAAGCTGCTGAAAGCCAATGGTTTGAAGGTGGACGATATCGGCGTTTGGGAATTGAACGAAGCCTTCGCCGTACAGGTTATCTACTGCCGCGATCAGCTCGGCATCCCCAACGAAAAACTCAACATCAATGGTGGTGCTATCTCTATTGGCCATCCCTACGGCATGAGCGGTGCACGCATGGTCGGTCACGCTTTGCGCGAAGGTAAGCGTCGCGGCGAGAAATACGTCGTCATCACCATGTGTGTCGGCGGTGGTATGGGTGCTGCGGGTTTGTTTGAAGTGGCGTGATTGACGTGTAGTAGTTGACAGCTGTTGTATAGCTGTTAAAAAGGGATGTGCTGAAAAAGCACATCCCTTTTTTTTGGACGTTTTACGGAGTATTGAAATGGATAATCTGGAGTCGATCACTACAACGATGATTGCCTGGGCAACTTTATACGGCGCTAAAATTGTCGTTGCGCTGCTTATTTTTATAATCGGTAAGTGGGTGGCAAAAAAAATGCGGAGTGTTACCGAAGGGGTAATGCTTAGTCGTAAGGTCGACGATGCTCTGGTGAATTTCGGCTCCAGTATGGTGTATTACGCGCTGTTAATTTTTGTGGTGATTGCCGCACTCGGTCAGATAGGTATTCAAACGGCTTCCTTTGTAGCCATAGTCGGTGCAGCGGGTTTGGCAATCGGTCTGGCAATGCAGGGGTCACTTTCCAACTTTGCCGCAGGCGTGCTTATCATCATCTTCAAACCCTTTAAAATTGGCGACTTCGTCGAAATGGCTGGTACCTCCGGTGTGATTGAAAATATTATGATCTTCACTACTGAAATGAAAACTGGCGATAACAAAAAGGTTATCGTTCCAAACTCGTCCGTACTTGGCGGAATCATTACCAATTATTCCGCCAACGATACCCGCCGTGTCGACCTGGTGATGGGCATTGGTTATAACGATGATATTGATAAAGCCAAGCGTGTACTGGGGGAGCTTATTGATGCCGATGAAAGAATATTAAAAGAGCCTGCGCCGCTGATTGCCGTATCCGAACTTGCTGACAGTAGTGTCAATTTTGTGGTCCGCCCCTGGGTCAAGTCGGCAGACTATTGGGGTGTGTATTTTGATCTGACTGAAGCCGTTAAAAAACGCTTTGACGAGGAAGGCATCTCTATTCCTTATCCACAACAGGATGTTTATCTGCATAACGTAGAAAATTAGGGGGAAAAGGCGGTTCAGAAATAAAACGTTAATGCCTAAGTGTTGTGATTGCGGTGAATATTGGTTTATAAACTAAGGGGGCTAGATGTTGAGCTTTAAAAAAAGATTAGTTAAATTCTTTAATGTTATTTTACGTTGCCCTATCTATGTCCTGTTATTTTTAGGTGTTTGTTCAGCAAACACCGTTGCAGAACAAACGCTGACCTTGGTGACGGGTGACATGGTGCCAGGGTTTTATCATTCGTCAGAGCAGACGGGCCTGGTTGATGAATTGCTGAGGACGGCACTAAAGCGAATGGGTTACGGCTTGCGTGTCTTGACAGTGCCAACAGAAAGAAGCCTAAAAATGGTAGAGGTGGGGATTGCCGATGGCGACTTGCTGAGAACGGCTGTCATTGAAAAATATTTCCCAAGCCTGTTGCAAGTCCCTGAGCCGCTGATTGAGGGTGAGTTTGTGGTTTTTTCCCGTCAACCTGTTGACTTACAAGCGGGTTGGCAGGCCTTGTCTGGCAAGTCTGTGGGCATCGTTATTGGCATGAAGCTTATTGAAAACAAGGTGCCTGTAGATGCCCTGGTCACTAAGGTAAAAGATGAAAAACAACTGTTTGCCATGCTGGTGAAAAAAAGAATAGATTGTGCTGTTTTTCTCCGAGATATTGGGGAATATTATGTCTATAAAAATAATAT
>QNFO01000407.1 GCA_003646355.1 Gammaproteobacteria bacterium | reverse complement strand
GGCTGTATCCCAGCTGATGAAAATACAAAACCACCAGCATACGCAGGGCACCGTCGGTGACGGTAAAGCCCCAGTAACTGAGGGTGACCAGGCTGTATTGGCGTAGGGCGTGGCTCATTGGATAAGGTTAGCTGTGTGCTGGCTTATTAATGGAAGCCCCAACTTTTAGCGCCAGCTCCATCATGCGATTAACGTAGCCGATTTCATTGTCGTACCAGGCGAGGATTTTCACTTGGGTTTTATTGATGACCATAGTGGATGGCGCATCGATAATACTGGAGCGAATGTCGTCGGTATAATCGACAGAAACCAGCGGTGTTTCTTCATAACCAAGAATGCCATTTAACCGGCCATTTGCGGCTTCCTGCAAAGCCTTATTCACAAACTCGACGCTGGTTGGGGTTTCAACTTCAAACACACAGTCGGTAAGTGATGCATTCGCCAGCGGCACCCGTACCGCTATGCCATTAAGGCGACCTTTTAATTCGGGGAATATTTCAGCAATGGCCGTGGCCGAACCTGTAGTGGTGGGTATTAACGACAGGCCACTAGCGCGAGCGCGACGCAGGTCGCTGTGGTATTCATCGAGAATACTTTGGGTGTTGGTAATGTCGTGAATGGTGGTGATGCTGCCGTGCTTAATGCCCAACTCTTTTTGAATGACATCAATCACTGGGGCCAGACAGTTGGTGGTGCAGGACGCTGCCGTGACAATGTGGTGCTCTTGCGCCCGGTAGAGATGGTCGTTGACGCCCATGACAATATTCAGGGTGCCATCTTTAATGGGTGCGGAGACGACGATTTTTTTAATGCCCTTTTCTTGATCGAGGGGCGTCAGCAGCGGGGCCAGGGCTTGCTTTGATTTAAATTTTCCCGAGCATTCAAGCAGTAGGTCAACTTCACACTCGGCCCAGGGGGAGGCCTCTAGTTCGGTATTTTGTGAATAAGAAATGGCTTTGCCATCGATAACCATTTTGTCACCATCAACGCGAACATCGTGGCGCCAGGTGCGATGAATGGAGTCGTACTTCAGCAGGTGAGCCGCAGTGGCAATATCGCCCGCTGGCTCGTTGATATGTACGAACTTCAGCTCCGGCCAATCCCATGCTGAGTGCAGGGCAATGCGACCTATACTGCCAAAACCATTAATTCCAATTTTGATTGTCATTGTGTTGGCCTTTGAGGGCTTGATTGAGCGCTAGTTTTCTTAAAAATGTATATGCGCATAAGCAAATGTCTTGTTTTAAAGGCGTGCCGTCGATAAATGCAAGCTAAGTTATTTAGTGGTTTACCGTCAGTTAAATCTGCTAACTACAGTCTTTAGTGGCGCAGGTGCTGAATTTTTTAAGATCAGCCTGAAGTGAACTTGAGCTTTCACCAGATTGGTGAAATAAGGCCAGTAACTTATCAATAAAAGGTGACACTTTAATGACCTGGTAGTAAATCCATACACCCTCACGGCGCGTGCTGAGCAGGTCATTATTGCGCAGGTAGGCCAAATGACGGGACACCACGCTTTGCGACAGACTCAGGGTATCGACAATATCGCAGACACAAAGCTCGCCCTTATCGAGTAGCAAAAAAAGGATGCGCAAGCGCACAGGCTCGGAGAGGCACTTAAACAGGCTGGCGTATTCGTCGGTATTCATCGCGGCAACTATATTTGCATGGCCAAATATAGTCAAGCCGCTGGCGTCTTACCTTATGTGTAATCCCTGGTTCGGCGTTACTGACAGTTCTAATTTAATGATGACTTGTAGCGATTGTCTTGAACCGCTTCTAAATACTGTGGTCTACTTGCTGACTATGATTAGCGCAAATAAAACAAACCGCTTGCCGAAGAGTGCATCTTTGCCCTCTTTCCGGCAGCGCTTGTCTTATCTGCTGGCGTTACTGTTTGTCTTTGTTTCCCTCAACCCGGCTCAGGCGGGTATGGCTATGGGGCAGGGCATGATGGGTGTCGCTATGGATACAAGCGATTCTACTGTTCAGTCTGCAATGGTCTTGAACGACGCCTCTCAAAGCGGCGAACTGTCAGGTGAGGGCAGTAGTGGTCATATGATGAATATGGCTATGAATCAAGATGATGATTGTCAGTCTGACTGTGATTGTTGCCCCGGCTTGTGCTCTGCCTATCTACCGACCAGCTTGTATGCATCAACTTTTCTGCCCGCTAACTTTGCGCTGGCTGATTCCGCCTTTCAGGGTAAGGTTGCCACCAGTACCCGCTTGTTTCGTCCCCCCATTTCCCACTAAGACAGGATAGTTGCGCCTGTAAATAGGCCTTGCTGGATAGTGGGAGCTGCGATTTTGCTCCTTATTATTTTAACCGCTATTTGGCGGTGTCATAAATTTGCTGGCTATTTCCACTTTTTTTTAGGTGGCGTAGTGGCAAAGAGAAGTAATAAAGAGAACAAAAATGAAAATTGTAGTCATTGGTTTGGCGCTAATATTATCGGGCTTTATCAGTAAAGGCTGGGCAGAGCCGCAAGCAAGTGCCCAGCAAACACTGAGCCTACAGC
>QNFO01000406.1 GCA_003646355.1 Gammaproteobacteria bacterium | reverse complement strand
TTCTTTCTCTTTTTCGGTTCTTCGCAGATTTTTATGATGATACGGATAAGGTTTGCCGAGAAGAGGCTTTTAAGGTCTGCCGAAATGCGCTGAAGGCGCAACACAGTTTAGCCTTGGGCAACGCCCAAGGAATTATTGAGGAAAGCAGCATTTGTCCTGAAGGGACAACACAAACTGAACCTTGTGTTGTCCCTTCAGGCATACGCGTCAACTTAAGGCTCTTTCCCCAAAAACGATTCGTTCCACTTCTTCGTTATGACAGGGTCGCTTGCGTTTGTCATAGGCGCAGTAGCGCACCAGAGCCGCGAGCAATCCGTTGTCGGATTCTCCGCCGTGCAGCATGCGGATGGCCCTCCCGATCTGTTCCGGATTTCGGGCAAAATACCGGATGGTTTTCATTAGGCTGGCTTCGCGGGCGAAGCCGGCGCGCATTCTTTTGCTCAGTGGGCGGTACAGGAAATGGGTGAAGGCAACGACCATTGTGAGCCGGGCGGCCAGCAGCACCAGCAGTTGTTTTTTCGACACGTTGTGGATCTGCGCGAAATTCATATTGCTTTTCCAGGCCTTGAAGATGATTTCAATGCGCCAACGCAATCCGTATAGATCCAGTAGCTGTTTGAAGGTTGCCTTGTTGCAGTCGATGGTGGTTAGCAGCAAGGTCCATGACGCGAGTTGGAGAAGTTCCTTCGAAGGGGCATGGCCGGACTGTTCCTTCTTGAGCTTTCGTCGGCGCAGGTTTGCGGTTTCTTCGTTGACCGGAGCCGCGACCAGTCGGCAAACGGTGCCGTTGCTCAGCCTCACGTCCATATCAAGAGTCCCATGGCATCGAAGTTTCGCGAGGAGATCTATGGGTTTCCCGGTTTGCGGATCTTCATAGGTGGTGTTGTGCTTATGTCTGTAGATGCAGTCGGCTCCGGCATCGATATGCCGCTGGATTTCATCGGCGCTGAGGTATCCGCGGTCGCGCAGCACCAAGTCGGTTGCGCGCAGTTCCAGTTCCGGGGCGGCGGTACTGTCGTTCTTGCTATAGGTATCTATGGAAAACGACACGAACTCGCCGGCCAGCAAGTCGTAGACCGCTTGCAAGCGTGCATTGCACACGGTTGAGTGGGCATTGGAGACCCCCGAGAAATCGTCGTACAGCCGCTTCGGCAGTCGGATCACTGTGCTGTCCTGGACCAGTATGCGGCCATAGGCGCAAGAATCTTCCGGCAGAGTGGTTCGGGTTTTCATGACTTGCCCAAGAACCGCCTGCATGAAAGCGACGCACCCGTCGTTGACCCTTTTGCAAACCGCTTGCCGACTGGCGCAAATGCCCGTTGATGTGTTGAGCCGCGCAGTCATGTCGTTGTAGCTGGGCTGACTGCAAAGCGATTCTTCAAGCGAGAGGCGCAGAAAATTGTAAGGGGTGATTTTTCTGGGGGTTCGCACCGCGAATCCCGTTTCCTTGGCCAGCTGCCAAGTTGTTTCATCGGAGAGTTGCGCCTTTGAAAGCAAGGCTTCGATCTGATTCATGGAAACTCCTTTTTGATTGTGCTTGATCTAATCAATAGTATATATACTATTGGTTGATCAAAAAAAAGCAAAAAGGATATGCGATGGGCTATGAGGTGAAAATACAGCGCGTGGAGCGCAGGCAGACAAAATCGTTCTATGTCAACTTGCCCGCAGCGGTGGCGGAGGCCGCCGAAGTGGAAAAAGGCGAGCGATGGGAGTGGCAAGTCGAAGACCGCAACCTGTTCATCCTAAAGCGAAAAAATCCGATTGGTTCCCTGCGAGAGCAGGGGTAGGCTGTTAAGTTGACGCGTATGCCTGAAGGGACAACACATGGTCTGAAATTGTGTTGCCCCTTCAGGGCAAATGGGGGCGAGACCCCGGTACATGGGGCGTTGCCCCATGCTAATATTTGTGTTGTGCCCTTGGCACATTAATCACCACAAAATCCCCAGAAGAACCTAAAATCTACGAAGAACCTAAAAACCCCCACGATGTCCCGATTATTTCGCTGATGCTTTCCGGGCATAGTCCGTCAGCTCTGTATCGGTCATTCGCTTGCGCTGCATTTTGAAGGAGTGAATGCTTCCGCTGAATCCGCCCATTTTTGAGAGGTCGTAGGGATCGACCCATGGTTCGGGATCCGCCCCCAGAGAGATGTCGTCGTCGCCTTGAACCCACCCCCGCAGGTTGCAGTAGATGGTTTCGGTCTGAACCAACGCGCCGTTCACATAAAACTTTGCGGTCGCGTTGTAGTTGTCCATTTCCACCAGCAGGTGGGTAGGCTGCTTGAGGCAGGAGGCATCGCCGTCCAGGGCATGGAAGCGTTGCCCGGAGCTGAAGCAGAAGCCGGGGACGCCGTTCTGAACGTAGAACATATAGCCGGAGACGCGGTCTCCATAGGAAAGAATAATCCCGTCGCTTTCCGGTGTGACGGTGCATTCGTAGATCAGGTTGCCGAAGTGCGGATCCATGGTTTCATCCATGGGCAGGGTTTTAACCACGGTGCCCGAACAGGGAAGACCGTCGGGG
>QNFO01000405.1 GCA_003646355.1 Gammaproteobacteria bacterium | reverse complement strand
CGCTGCGCGATGATTACCTACGACCCCGACACCGGTGAAGCCACGCCGGAAATCTTGCACCACGTCAGCCAACACCACGAGCGCAACGCGGGCATCTACGCTGCCGTGGTGGTTGAAGGCATGGTCAAAGCCGGCGACCGTGTTGAATTGATGGCCTAGCAGAAGCCCTTATTTAAGGGGCAGTAGCACGTATTACTTTGACTAATTTCACAGAATGATGTTAATTAGACACCCTTAATGGCGCTTTAATAGCACTTTAATAAAAACAGCACTCCAAGGGTTTTAATGGCCAAACTCGGCGTTTCACCGCATCTCATTTCCATCGTTGCCGATTTATCTCGCGAGCTGCCCGACCAACTGCGCTACTGGCGCCTGCTCGATGCCATTCTCTCCACCCTAAGCTGTGACGCCGCCGCACTACTGGCATTTGAACCGAGCGCCGATCAAACCGACAACACACTAATTCCCCTCGCCATAGACGGCCTCGACGACAAGCTGCTCGAACAGCGCTTTAGCATCGAACAGCACCCGCGCTTTGCCCATTGCCTGCAATCACCGGAGCCGGTGTACTTTCCCGCCGAGAGTCAGCTACCCAACCCTTTTCAATCTTTTTTGAAATCAGGCGACCGACGCACCGGGCCTCGAGACAGTCTCGGTATCGCCCTGCACGTGGCGGGTAAACCCTGGGGTTTATTGTGTTTAAACACCCGCCAGACCGATACGCTGAATAAAATTGACCGACAAGAATTGCGCAGCTTTATCAACTTTATCGAGTCAGCTATCGCCGTGCTACAGCGCGGTAAAAAGCTACGCACTGCACTCGAATACCAGCAGCGTTTACATCAAGCCCTCCTGGCAACATCAAACAATGAAACATTACTTGGCGACAGTCCCGCGCTAGCGCGAGTCAAAGAAGAAATTGCCATTATCGCCGCCTCTGAATTAACCATTCTCTTACAGGGCGAAGACGGCGTCGGCAAAAGTTTGGTGGCGCGAGATATTCACCAGGCCTCGACCCGCAGCAAACACCCTTTTATTCGTGTCGACTGCGCTAGCCTCGATGACGAGAGCGCTTATGCCGAACTATTTGGCGCCACGGCGAGTGACAACAAAACAAAGAAAACAGGGCTGTTTCAACTTGCCGACCAGGGCACACTCTTTATCAATGAAGTCGCCACCCTGCCAGCCGATGTGCAAAGCCAGCTTGAACACCTGCTAAAAACTGGCAGCATCCAGCCACTGAATAGCGCTACAACCATCCCCATTAAGGTGCGACTGATCGCAGCCACCCGCTGTAATCTTCAACAGTTGGTGAGTCGTGGTGAATTTCGCCCCGAGCTGTATCGGCTGTTAATGCTCTACCCCATGCCCGTGCCGCCACTGCGCGAACGCACGGAAGATATCCCTCTACTGAGCAAGCACTTTCTCGAGCTGCAACGGCGTCGACTCGCGCTACCCTCACTGCTAATCGACACCGATGCCCGAAAGTTACTGCAACACTATCCCTGGCCGGGAAACGTTCGCGAGCTCGACCAGGTGCTCAGGCGCGCAACACTGAAAGCCATGGCCGAACAAAAGGGCGCAAAAGACCTTGTTATCAAAGTCTCGCAGCTGAGCATTAACCTGGTCGAATTACCCCGCGCAGCTCAGGCAGAGCTGGCCAGCCTGCCCGAACAGATCGACCTCAAAGAAACCCTCGATAATTTTCAACGCCAGTTGATCACCGACAGACTCGCCATGCGCCAGGGCAATCTCGCCGCCACCGCTCGCGACCTAAGCTTAAATCGCAGTAACTTTTACCGCTTATTACAGCGTCTTGGTATCAAATAAGCTCGCCACTTAGCTAGTATTCAAGAAAACCATTACACGCTGCCCCGTTAAAGCTCCCCATAGCCTCATCACCTAAAAACAATTGAATTAATTACCTGATAATTGACAAACCTTCTTTACTTCTGCTCTAAACCCGGCAATATTATGTAAATATATTGATATTAAAGGGCAGAAGCAAAATAATGAAATTATCCTCTTTTTTACCAAAACCAAGAGAACTACCGACAGGGCAAATCCCCAAGTGGATTCCCGGCTCCACAACTATCAACGAATTCCTCGACTGGCCCGAAGAAGCCCCGAAACCGAAGATGTCATTGGGCTCGATCGCTATGGTTGGGGTCGATGAAGCCCTAATGGTCGGCCTGGGGATGGCCTCGCGCTTACGCTTCCCAACCCCCGGTTTCCGCCAACGCTGTGCCGATGAAATGGAAGATGCACTGGAATTCTACGAAGACAAAGGCTGGCTCGATAACCCCAGGGGCTACCACCAGACACCACCTGAGCTGGATAAAATAAAGTTTAAAAAAGCGACATCGCGAGGTGTGCATTACGAGCACATGTCATTTGATAGTGGCTATGTGCCCCATATGGGCGAAGCTGGCCGCCACCGCTGGCTCGGCTACACGCCCAACCATACCGCTCACTGCTGGGTGCTTCGCCACCCGGGACCACCACGACCCTGGCTAATTAATATTCACGGT
>QNFO01000404.1 GCA_003646355.1 Gammaproteobacteria bacterium | reverse complement strand
GCGCCCCTGAAAATCCCCACCCCGGCATTGTCGAGCAGGCCGTCGCAGTATATGGGCAGTTGCTTGAACAGGGCTATAAGCCCGAACATATTGCCACCACGGGTGATTCCGCTGGCGGCAACTTGTGTACTTCAATGATCCTCTATGCGCGCCACAAAGGTTTGCCCGTACCGGCTTGTACGGCACCGCTGTCGCCCTGGTATGACATGGAGTCGAAAGGCGCCAGTATGCAGACTAATGCGGACAACGATGCACTGGTTGGCGGCGACATGCTTGATGGCATGATTGGCGGTTTCCTCGGTGAGAATGGTTCTAAGCAAGATCCTTTTGCCAATCCCCTGTACGGTGATTTGGCCGGTTTTCCACCGACTTTAATTCAGGTCGGTGAGTATGAAGTGCTGCTCGATGACAGCACGCGCTTTTATGACAACGCCAAAGCGGCGGGTGTCGATGTTGAGCTGCAAGTGTTTGATGAAATGCAGCATGTCTTCCAGTTTATGGCGGGCAATGCGCCGGAAGCGGACGATGCGATTGCGAAAATCGCTGCCTTTATGCGGCCACACCTGGGTTTGAGTTAATTAATTAAAGCCGGGGCAACCCTGCTTCAAGAGTGGGTCACAGTGTTTTCACTGCGACCTTTGTAGTGAACGAGCTGTGCAACAAGAAATAAATAAGAGAGAGTAGCGATGATTGAATACGACAAGATTTATATCAATGGTGAGTGGGTAGCACCTTCCGGCGAAGGGACATCGCACCTGGTTAACCCCGCCACTGAAGAAGTGTTTGCCACCGTGGCAATGTCTTTCCCTGAAGATGTCGATAAAGCAGCACAGGCGGCACGAGCGGCATTTATCCCTTGGTCACAAACGCCGGCGGTTGAGCGTAAAGCCTTAATTGAAGCGATTTGCGCCAAGCTTAAAGAGCGCAAAGATGAGATGGCAACATTGATCTCTCAGGAGATGGGAATTCCCGTGCACTTTGCTCTGGGTATTCAGGTACTGGGTCCCATTTCAGGCTTGAAGAATTTCGCTAACCTGGCCGAAACAATGGAGGCTGTGAAGGAGCACGATGAAGGCTATATCACCATTAAAGAAGCCATCGGTGTTTGCTCCTTTATTACGCCCTGGAACTTCCCTCTGTTTCAGGTGATTGCCAAAGTTGGCCCCGCGCTGGCCGCCGGTTGTACCTGCATTCTCAAGCCGAGTGAGCAGACGCCTCTGTCGTCTTATATCTTTGCCGAAGTGTGCGATGAAGTGGGTTTACCTGCCGGTGTATTTAACCTGCTGCCGGGTAAAGGCTCGATGATCGGTGACGAACTGAGTTCACACCCGGAAGTTGATTTGGTGTCTTTTACTGGCTCCACTGAAGTGGGTGTTGATGTCGCCAAGTCCGCAGCTGGCACTGTTAAGCGTGTTTGTCAGGAGCTGGGTGGTAAGTCGGCCTTTATTATTGCCGAGGACGCCCCCGTTGAGAAAGCCACTAAATACGTCGTGAAAGACTCCATGTTTAACTCCGGGCAGATGTGTGTGCAATTGAGCCGCATCTTTGTTCACGAGTCGCAGTACGAAGAAGCGCTGGCAACGGCTAAAAAGGTCAGTGACCGACTGGTTGTGGGTGATCCCACCTCTACAGACACCTTCCTTGGCCCGCTCAGCTCGATGAAGGCTCGTGCGTCAGTAACACGTATGATTGATGATGCAGTAGCCAATGGCGCTCGCCTGGTCGCTGGTGGTAGTGAATTGCCTGAAGGTATTGATAAAGGCGCCTATGTGCGACCGACTATCCTCGGCGATGTTACTAACGATATGCCGATTGCTCGCAACGAGATTTTTGGCCCCGTGTTGTGCTTTATCCCCTATAAAACGGAAGCCGAAGCTATTGCTATGGCCAACGACTCTGACTTCGGCTTGTCGAGCGGTGTTTGGGCGACGAGCAAAGAGACGCAAATGCGTATCGCTCGTCAATTGCGCGCCGGTCAGGTGAAAGTGAATGGCCCCGCTTTTAGCTTTGACGCACCCTTTGGTGGCTACAAAATGTCCGGCAACGGTCGTGAGTGGGGCGCCAGCGGTTTGATCGAGTACACCGAAGAAAAAGCCATCCTCACGGGCGGCTAAGCACTCAGGGATGCGTGCGACTTAAGCCTTTCTCCGCTATAGATTTTCTATGCGATAGGCTCTCTATTCAATAGAGAAGGGCTTAAGTTTATTTGCCGATGGCGTATTCTCGCCGTTATCAAGTTTTAATGAAGTAACATTTTGTTGAAGTAATCTATTGGAGAACAAGGTATGTCTGTAACCCGATTTCGTTTTCCCTTTGTCGAGATGCCCCCCGAGGCAACACAGTTGCGACAAGAGGTTCGGGAATTTCTTGCCGAAGAGCGCGCCAATGGCGGCTATACGCCGATGGCCGATTGCTGGGCCGGCGGCATGAGTGCCGAATTCAGCCGCAAGCTGGGCCAGCGCGGTTGGCTTGGCATGACCTGGGACAAAAAATACGGCGGTCACGGACGCTCTTTTCTCGAGCGCTATGTGGT
>QNFO01000403.1 GCA_003646355.1 Gammaproteobacteria bacterium | reverse complement strand
ACCGCCCGAGCCCGAGAGATTATCGGCCCCAATAAATTTCTCGCCCCCGAGCAAAAAGTATTACTGATAAACGACCCCAGCGAAGCCCGAGCCATCGCTCGCAAATTTATGGCGATGTATCTGGGTCTCGAAAACTACCGCAACAACCTGCTGACTCTCGGCTTCACCGTCGATGATTTTGAACACGGTGGCAGCGACCGACTTGTCGACGCCATTGTCGCCTGGGGTGATGAGGCGACGATTCTAAAACGCATTGAAGCCCACTGGCAAAATGGTGCCGACCATGTCTGCATTCAAGCCCTGCGCCCCGATGGCGAAGCCGGCTACGACCCTCGGGTAATTCAGGCCTTCGCGCCAAAACCCTGAGGTATTAAGCAGCGCCACACCCTGCACGGATAAAAAGCGCCGTGCTATTGTGTGGTTCAAGCTTGAGCCACAAAAACATAATGCCAGCCCAGGCCAGCTACAAAGCCATTTAACAACGCTATTTATTCACCCCATTTATTACACGGAAAAATCAATGAAGTTCGCCATCATTCCCGTCACCCCCTTTCAACAAAATTGCACCCTGCTGTGGTGCGAAGAAACCCTACGCGCCGCCGTTGTCGACCCCGGTGGTGACATCGAACGCATTGAGCAAGCCATCGCCGCCAATGGCGTGACACTGGAAAAAATACTCGTCACTCACGCCCACATGGATCACGCCGGTGCGGTGGCGGATCTTGCCGAACAAAAGAACATCCCCATCGAAGGCCCCCATAAAGACGAGCAGTTCTGGATCGACAACCTCCCCGAACAGGGCAAAATGTTCGGCCTCGGCGACGACCAAACCTACCGTACCTTCACCCCCGACCGCTGGCTCGGTGATGGCGATACCCTCACCGTGGGCAATCAGACTATCGAGGTCATCCACTGCCCCGGTCATACCCCCGGGCATCTGGTTTTTTTCGATCCAAAAGAACGTTTAGCGATTGTCGGCGATGTGCTGTTTCAAGGCTCCATTGGCCGCACCGACTTCCCCAAGGGCGACTTTGACACCTTGATTAGCTCCATTCGTGAAAAGCTCTGGCCCCTCGGCGACGATGTTGGCTTTATTCCCGGTCACGGCCCCATGTCGACTTTCGGCGAAGAGCGCCAGACCAACGGCTTTGTCTCCGACCGCATGTAAGCGCCTAACTAGCGAACGCACCTTCAAGGCACTTAAATCATTCATTCCCCTATTCGATCAATAAAAAGGAACTCCCATGTCTGACGTCCATACCTTTGCCGGCGGCCCCCTCGATAGAGCAAGCCATTTACGCACCAACAGTGAATGGTTAAGCACCAAGCTGGCCGACCCCGCTACCCGCATCGTGCCGTTGTGGAAGCAACAGCCACTCGTCACCCGTCGCCGCGATGGCATTGGCTGGTTATCGCCGGTCGATCTTGCAGACTATTTATCCAGTGGTGTGCCGACTATTTTCCTTGGTAACGATGGCGACGGCATCGCCCACTTCGCCATTGACGTCACCGTGTTTGACGAGGCCAATAAAAGCGAACCCTTTATTCAAGTCGGCCGCTTTATGGACCTGCGCTCCATCGCTCTGCAGCTGCCCCTCGGTGATCCCTCCACGCTGGGCACCGCCAAAGCCATTCTCGACTGGAATGCACGCCACGGTTTTTGTGCCGTTTGTGGCCAGAAAACCGAAATGCGCGATGCCGGCTATATGCGTAAATGCAGCGACGACACCTGTAACACCGAACACTTCCCCCGTACCGATCCCGTGGTGATTATGCTCGCCGTGCGCGGTGACCAGTGCTTGGTGGGCCGTCAGGCGATGTTTCCCCAGCACATGTATTCCTGCCTCGCCGGTTTTGTTGAGCCGGGTGAAAATATCGAAGAGGCCGTGCGTCGCGAAATTATGGAAGAAGCCGGCATTAAAGTCGGCAAAGTGAGCTACCACTCTACTCAGCCCTGGCCCTGGCCTTCATCGCTAATGATCGGTTGCTTTGCCGAGGCCGAAAGTGAAGAAATCACCATCGACGGTTTAGAACTGGAAGAAGCCCGCTGGGTATCACGCAGCGTCTTACGCGAAGTGCTCAACGGCGCCACCGACCAGGGCGTGTTATTACCACCGCCCATGGCTATCGGCTTTCAATTAATAAAAGCTTTTGCCGAAATGGATTAAAAGCGATTAAAAACCGCCACTAAAAAACACAATAAATAATAATTATCCTTACAGGGATAAACACTTAGGAGTAAATAATGGAATACCGTGAAACGCTTTACCACGTCGACGGCAAGGTTGCCGTGATCATGCTCAACCGACCCGACAAGCTCAATGCCTGGACCACGCGCATGGCTGAAGAAATTCAGGATGCGATGATGACTGCCGCCGAAGATGACAATGTTAACGTCATTGTTATGACCGGTGCGGGCCGAGGCTTTTCTGCCGGTGCCGATATGAGTGTACTGCAGGACCTCGGTGACGGCGGCGGAAAGAAAGCCGACAAAGAAGATAAACCAAAGCCCACGCCACAGGATGTACGCCCCGATT
>QNFO01000402.1 GCA_003646355.1 Gammaproteobacteria bacterium | reverse complement strand
TCGCCATAGACATTATCAATACGATTCAGTGGCGGCCAGTATTTATTGTCTTTTAACGAGGCTGTCGGGCGGGTGGCCTGTTCACGGCTGTAAGCTCGATTCCAGGATTCGCTCAGCACATCGTCGAGGGTATGGGGGGCGTTAACCAGGGGGTTGTCGGTAAGGCTCCATTCGCCGTTTTCGACACTGGCAATTTCCTTGCGAATGCTAATCATCGCGCTAATAAAACGATCAATTTCCGTTTTTGACTCGCTCTCCGTAGGCTCAATCATCAACGTGCCCGCCACGGGGAAGGACATGGTGGGGGCGTGAAATCCGTAGTCCATCAGCCGCTTGGCAATATCTTCTTCACTAATTCCGCTGCTGGCCTTGAGTGGGCGAATATCGATAATGCACTCGTGGGCCACCCGGCCATTTTGCCCGGTATAAAGTACCGGGTAGTGGGGCTGCAATTTTTTGGCGATGTAATTAGCGCTGAGAATGGCGATTTGGCTGGCCCGTAACAGGCCGTCTGCGCCCATCATTTTAATGTACATCCACGAAATTGGCAGGATGGAGGCCGAGCCCCAGGGCGCTGCAGATACGGTGTAGCCAGCACTATTTGGCTTATTATCGGGCAGTGCCGGATGCGTGGGTAAAAAGGGCTGTAAGTGTTTGCCCACCGCGATCGGCCCCATGCCTGGACCACCGCCGCCGTGGGGGATGGCAAAGGTTTTATGCAGATTAATGTGGGACACATCGCCGCCAATCTCGCCCAGTGCGGCGATGCCGACCAGAGCATTGAGGTTGGCGCCATCAATATAGACCTGCCCACCGTGTTGATGAATGAGTTCGCAAATAGCGCGAATCTTTGCTTCGAATACTCCGTGAGTCGATGGATAGGTAACCATCAGTGCGGCCAATTGCTGACTGTGTTTTTCGGTTTTTGCTTGCAAGTCATCGAAGTCGATATTGCCCTGCTCATCGCATTTAACCACCACCACCTCCATGCCTGCCATGTGGGCACTGGCCGGATTGGTGCCGTGGGCAGAGGCGGGAATCAGGCAAATATTGCGCTGGGCCTCGCCCCGGTGGCGATGATATTCACTAATCGCCAGCAGGCCCGCATATTCACCCTGAGAACCAGCATTGGGTTGCAGTGACACGGCGTCATAGCCGGTGCAGGCGGCGAGCATTTGTTCCAGTTCAGTAAACAATTGTTGGTAGCCAGAAGTTTGCGCCAGCGGGGCAAAGGGGTGGATGTTGGCAAATTCGGGCCAGCTAATGGGCTGCATTTCGGCTGTGGCATTGAGCTTCATGGTGCACGAGCCGAGGGGGATCATACTGTTAGTGAGCGAGATGTCTTTGGCTTCGAGGCGCTTTAAATAGCGTAGCATCTCGGTTTCACTGTGGTAGCGGTTAAACACCGGGTGGCTGAGTATCGCGTCATGTCGCAGCAGAGAAGTGGGGATGCCTGAGGGAGCTAAATCCACCGGGCTATTTTCATCGGCTACTGCACCAAAAATGGTGACAATCTTTACAATTAGTTCAGCGCTGCTGGTTTCATTAAGGCTGATGCAAAGGGCTGTATCGCCGAGTTTACACAGATTGATTTTTTCATCTTGTGCGCGCTGGTAAATAACTGGCTGTTGTTCGCCAACCTCTATGCACAAGGTGTCAAACCAGTGTGGGTAGCGCAAGGTAAAACCGGCCTTCGACAGTTGCGTGGCTAAAGTATTCGTCAGTTGGTGGATCTTTGTGGCAATGCGTTTCAGACCATCGGGGCCGTGGTAAACCGCGTAAAAGGCACTCATTAATGCCAGTAGTACCTGGGCGGTACAAATATTCGAATTGGCCTTCTCGCGGCGAATATGTTGCTCGCGGGTTTGCAAGGCCATGCGCAGGGCGGGCTTGCCCCGCTGGTCGACAGAGACGCCGATAATGCGCCCCGGTGCCGAGCGTTTATATTGCTCACGAAAGGCCATGAACCCGGCGTGGGGGCCGCCATAACCCAGCGGCACACCAAAGCGTTGGCTGCTGCCAATGACAATGTCTGCCCCCAGTTCGCCGGGGGAGCGCAACAGCACCAGGCTCATTAAATCAGCGGCGACAATGGTCAGCGCCTTTTTACTATGTACGGCTTCTATGAGCGGCTTTAGTTCGACCACAGCGCCGGTCGAGCCGGGGTATTGCAATAGAGCGGCAAAGTAATCTGTTGTGGCAAGCTCAGTCCCAGGCTCGCCCTCAAATACAGTAAAGCCAAAATAAGCAGCGCGGGTTTTTATCACCGCCAGGGATTGGGGATGGCAGTTTTTATCAACAAAGAAAGTCGTACTTTTATTCTTCTTTTGGAGGCGCTTCGCCATTGCCATTGCTTCCGCAGCGGCTGTACCCTCATCCAATACCGAGGCATTGGCCATCGCCATGCCCGTTAAATCAATTAGCATTTGCTGAAAATTTAGCAGCCCCTCCAAACGCCCCTGGGCAATCTCCGGCTGGTAGGGCGTATAGGCTGTGTACCAACTGGGGTTCTCCAGCACATTGCGCTGAATAACACCGG
>QNFO01000401.1 GCA_003646355.1 Gammaproteobacteria bacterium | reverse complement strand
TCGCAGCTTGAAGAACAAAGAGCTGATAGAGGGCTTTACCAGCACGATATCTGGCCAATGTTTTGACCTCGACGGCAAGATCGACATTCTTGCTGAAACACCACTACACCTATCCGACGACCAACAAGCGGCCCTCGAACAAGTCGAGTTCCACGCCTATAACAGCTATTTAATTGACGGCGAAACCGGCTCAGGTAAGACCGAGGTTTATTTACAGGCCATCGCCAGCGTCCTGCGCTATTCCAAACAGGCGCTGGTATTGATTCCCGAAATCAATCTCAGCCCGCAAACCCTCGCCCGCTTTCAAGCGCGCTTTAATTGCCCCATCGCACTGATTCACTCGGGCCTCAGTGAGCGCCAACGGCTAGAGGCCTGGTGGGCAGCGGCCAGCGGCAGTGCCGGCATTATTATCGGCACCCGCTCCGCTGCCTTTGTGCCGCTGAAATCGCCGGGCATTATTATTGTCGATGAAGAGCACGATAGCTCTTTTAAGCAGCAGGAAGGCTTTCGCTACTCCGCCCGCGATGTGGCGGTGATGCGGGCTAACCGAGAAAACATTCCCCTGCTACTCGGCTCTGCCACGCCCTCCCTTGAAAGCTTGTACAACTGCCAGCAAGGGCGTTATCGCCACATTTCAATAAAGGGCCGCCACGGTGGCGCGGTACAGGCCGCGTGGCAACTGGTGGATATTCGCCATAGTCAGCTCAACACCGGCTTTTCCCAGACGGTTATTGAAACGATGAGTACCCAGTTGGCCGAGGGTAATCAGATTCTGGTTTTTCTCAATCGTCGAGGCTTTGCACCAACCTTGATGTGCCACGACTGTGGCTGGGTCGCCAACTGCAAACACTGCGATGCCCACCTTACCGTGCACACCAATCGACCGGGGCTGCATTGCCATCACTGCGAGTCGCGCCAGGCCCTGCCATCGGCCTGCCCAGAATGTAGCAGCGACCAGCTTAATTATCTTGGCCAGGGTACGGAACGCAGCGAGGCCACCCTGCAGGCACTATTCCCCAAAACGATCGTGCATCGCGTCGACAGAGACTCGACAGGGAATAAGCGCGCCATGGAAGAATTGCTCACACAGATCAACAAAAATGAGCCCTGTATTTTGGTTGGCACGCAAATGCTCGCCAAGGGCCATCACTTCCCTGCTGTCACATTGGTGGTGGTACTCGATGCCGATACCAGTTTGTTCAGCACCGACTTTCGCGCCCTGGAAAAAATGGGGCAACTTATCACCCAGGTTGCCGGGCGAGCCGGACGCGGTGCCAAACCCGGTGTAGTGATGATTCAAAGTCATCACTGTGACCACCCTGTATTCGAACTGCTGAGCCGGCACAGCTACGCCAAATTTGCCCAACACATACTAGCCGAACGCCAGTTCAGCACCATGCCTCCTTTTAGCAACGCCGCGTTAATTCGTGCTGAGTTTCATCAGGGCGGAGAAGCACTGGGCTTGTTACAGAGAGCTCGTCACTTCCTCGAAAGTCAGATGCCATCGAGTCCCGCACTACGCTACCTCGGCCCCTTTCCCGCCGCCATGGAAAAACGCAGTGGTCGCTATCGTTATCAACTCACACTTAGCAGTACCGAGCGCCGTGACCTTCACCTATTACTCAGTGGCCTCAGCCACTGGCTTGAAGGGGATAAAGCGGCTCGCAAGGTCAGGTGGTCAATTGATGTTGACCCACAAGATACAATTTAATTAATGAATATAATCAAATAGTTATAAAGGTATTATAAGAATAAATTTAAAAACAATTAGCGCTCAATTTACAGAGCGAATACAATGCTCGCTAACCACGGACCACGGGCTGACATGTCTCGAGATTACGCTAAAAAAACCGGCAAAAAGGCCCCTGCCAAACGCAGCAGTCCACGCAAGAGTGCCCGTACGAATTCAAGAAACACAGCCCCCACACAGTCGCCCCGCTGGCTATGGTTACTCAGTGGCTTTTTACTGGGTATTTTATCGATGGGGCTTATTCAATTATGGAAAACGCCGCAGCAGGATATTAGCCGAGTCATCGATGAAGTCACCGGCATCACACCTGCCAAAGGCCAAAAACCCCAATTCGAATTTTATGACCAGTTACGCGATGCTGAAATCATCGTGCCCGACAGCCCACCCAATGCACTGAGAAAGTCAGGGCCTGAAAAAGGTCAGGACGAAGTATTTATTTTGCAAGCGGGGTCATTTAAAAACTTTCGCGATGCCGATAGCTTTCGTGTCAGCCTGCTGCTTTTAAATCTCAATGCCCAAATAGAAAAAACCCATTCTAGCAAGGGTGGCACCTGGCATCGCGTACTAGTCGGACCCTATCAATCCAGCTCAAAACTCGCTCATGCTCGCTCTACCCTGCTGCAAAATGGCATTGATAATTTGGTCTTAAAGCGACCAAAGAATTAGCGCAGTATTTTAAAAAAAAGAAAAACCGATTATCACTGATAGCAAAACTTAACGCGCTGATTAACGCCCGTCAGTAATTCATAGGCAATAGTTTCGCTCTGTTGAGCAATGCTTTTAACGGGC
>QNFO01000400.1 GCA_003646355.1 Gammaproteobacteria bacterium | reverse complement strand
ACACCAATGGTGCGCTGGGTGACGTAACTGTTGACCAGATCGTACTCAGCAATCATCTGCCACAGGGTACTTTCCGGTCCATTGATCACTGAAGTCCCATAGGGCCGGTCCCAGTTGTCGGCCCGCCAGATCCGGTAGGATTCGAAATCCAGTTCCTGCATGCGGATATCCGGGGTGATTATGCTGCGGTCATCCCAAAAAATATGAACCCTGCTATCGGTTGGCCACAACCGCAACCCCGGTGGCGGGGGCGCCATGCCGACCAACCAATGGATCTGGCGATCCAGGCCATCGATACCAGTGCAACCGGCAGTGTCGGTCAAATTGGGGTCATTGCAAGTCCAGCGGCCCTGGACAAAATCGTCGGAATTGCAGGCGTACCCCAATTGGCGGGAGCACTCGAAGCAATTGTCCATGTTGAACATGGCGCAGGTCTTGGTCACACCATCAACCGTGTACAGGAAACGGTCGTCTTCGGTGTGACTGGGTTGGTTCAGAACCCACACCGGATCCAGGCAACTCTGGTCCATGTAATCCGGCCGGAAACTCTCCCAGGGGTTCTGACCGCCGGCGGGCTCAAAATCTTCCCGACACAGTATGGTTTCTCGCCCATACTGCCCCGGGTCCAGTATCAGACCCGACTCGGTTTCCACCATGTTTATATCCTGGACATAGATGCCATACCAGGTCAGGGCCGCCTCGGCGCAATTTGCCAACAGCCCCTGGCCGCCCGAAACATTCCCCAAGCCCGCGCCCACAACCATGCCGACCTGAAAATTAAGGGTGCTGCCCGGTTCCATAATTTCAAATGGGCCGGCGGATACCAGGAAACGGAAATCGGCTTGCCGGCCTGGCTGGGTATCCTGGTCCCAGTCTTCGACCGGTGCACTGAGCAGGGTATAACGCTCCTCATCGTTTGACGGCTCGCCGCCTTGTTCGAAACTGGCATTGTTTGAGAAGCTCTGAAATGTGCGCATCCCCACGCTGGTCGGAGCTCGTCTTCCGGAGGGGTCGACATCATGTCCGAGAAAGACGATGCCGAAATAGCCTTCCAGTCGCCCCTCAGCCGCCGCGTCATACATGTACCCGACCTGAATTGGGACAAAACTGCCATCTGACGCGCGGACCAAACCGGGCGTTCCGTGCTGCGCCGGCCAGGAACCGGCCATGTCATCGTTGGCCGTATTGCCCCCGCCACGCGGACCAATATCACTGTCTGAGAAAAATCCAATGAAGACCTGCTCCACATCCGTGACCCCGATGTTTGTGATCTGGTAGTCAAAACCCACAAAATCATCAACGAGGTCGTTCTCCCACTGGTAAGTGGATTGCACGATCTCAAGATTCATCGGCGTATGGTCCGGATTCTGCTCCCGGGACAGTGCCGTATTGTCGTAATTGGTCAGGACAAACATCTGGTTGCCGATCTGCGCAAAGTCCTCATCGATCAGACCATCGCCGTCGTCATCGTAACCATTGAGAATCTCTTCATCAACGAGGCCGTCCTGATCGTCATCCGGACCGGGCATCGGATCGGTATTGCCGCGGGCGCTGGGGTTGCCGGCCGGGCGCGTGATCTTAGACCCCACCGCTTCGTATATTGTTGCCGAAATATCATCAAGGGGATAAACCTCACCCCCGGTGGAGCACAAACGCTCACCAAGGACAACACCACCGACCCACAAGCCAGAGGAAAAAAGGTACTCATTACCCGAACCGGCCGGCCACTGACACGAGGGTGCATCGGACCACGGAAAAGTGCGGGAATAAGTGGAACCAATCAGGCCCCAATTGGTGATATTGATTTGCACCTCGCCAACATTCATCACGTAACTGCCGTCTTGAATAAAAACACCGTTGGGATTGTAGCCCAGTTCGGCGGTCGGCGATTTGATTTCATGCCAGGCATGGGCCCGTGGTGCAACAGATAATTGCAGACAGCCAAGCAGCAACAACAGAATTGCAACCGGCGAGGTGAGGAATGATTTGGGGAAGAAGACGGCAATGTGTGCCGACGTGCGGGCACAACAGCCACGGGGGCTAACCATGTTGACCATGATCACCTTCAATGAAGATGTTATATGCCCCGGGAGTGTTGCTGTTTGTCGTCCAGCGCTCATTAGACTAGGGATTTTTTGCGGCGGGGTCCAATTAAAAACGCCCCGGATATCCGGGGCGGTTTTTTAGAGGCAATTCAGTATCAATCTGGCTTCATAACAATCCGTTTGATCCTGGAGGTCAGGAGGATCAGTACGTGATCGAAATGGTAAAGCGGTGCACGTAGCCCAGCGCTTCCATATCCACGGCACTGTAATCAGCCTGGATACGTGTCGTGTCGCCAGTGGGCAATGCCGCACCAAACCCGTAGGCCAAGCCATCGGTGTCGTAGTTCAGATGGTAGCCGCCGCGCACGAAGAACATATTGTTCAACGCGTACTCCAGGCCAACATTGGCCCGTTCCAGGTTATCCGAAGGATGCTGGAACTCAAGAGCGGTCGTCAAGCGCTGGCGCTCGTTCTTGAAAGCGTTAAAGCTGACACCAACCTT
>QNFO01000399.1 GCA_003646355.1 Gammaproteobacteria bacterium | reverse complement strand
TCTCTAATGCGCTCTCTGTTATGCCCGAATCTGCTTTTCACCCGAGGGCTTTGGCCCCCAGTGCCATGGGAATGCAGGGCGAAGATATGCAGGCTTATAGTTGCCCCAGCCCGACTAGCGTAATGTTGATGCACAATAAAGGCGATGGTCATTTTCCTGATTACGGCAGCCAGGTTATTGGCTGGTGGGCCGACTGTAATCAATGTTCTGAGAAGACCGTTAATACTGACTACCCGGGCTGTGTCGAATACACGGCTTGCGCCGAGGGCATAACAACCTTGTTTTGCGAGGCCGAGGGCAATCATGCCCACTGGCCGGGGCCTGAGCACGATCCTATTCGTTTCTTTTCAAGTATTGTTGCTGGCGCCAACAATTCTGGTCCCGGGGAATAATCTGTTAAAAAGTACGGGTAATTGATTTCTGTCAATTCCCTGTGAGTGCCATTTTTCTTATTCTCTTGTTATCAGAATAACTATAGGAATAAGAACGTGGAAGAAACAATTACAGATAAGCAGGTGTGGACACGAATCGCAATTACGATTGGTAGTTTGATTGGTATAATGGTTGTGGCTATTATCGCGGCAAATATGATCGCTTAAGCGCAACATAAGAATAAATAAGCAGCATAAAAGCTGCGGTTGGCTGCTTTGTCAGCATTCTTTTGGCACAATAACTCTACTGTTAATTTATCAGGAGTAGGGTGAGTGTTTGCAGAACTAACTAAAACGACGATCACAGTCGAGCCAGAGTGGGTCGATTACAACGGCCATATGAACCTGGCTTTCTACGTTCTTGCCTTTGATAAAGCCACCGACAATTTTTATGATCAACTGGGCATTGGCCTCGACTATCGTGCCGAGCAAGACAGTTCGATGTTCACTCTGGGCATTAATGTCGATTATTTGCGTGAAGTTTTTCAGGGCGATGAGCTCATGATTACCACGCAATTACTCGAGGTTGATAAAAAACGCCTACGCTATATTCACCAAATGTATCAGGGTGATGATGATAGCCCCGTTGCCTTGAATGAATGCCTGGCGATGCATGTCAATATGAGTAGCCGCAAAAGCGAGCCTTTCCCCGAAACCACCCAGTCCCGCATTGCTAAAGCGATGGCCTCTCATCAAGCTTTGGCCCAGCCTGCGAGTGCCGGCCGATTGTTGGGCAAAAAGCTGTAAAAAAAGGGCTCTGCTTTTTTTAATCCCCTGAGCTCTATAATGGTTTGCGATCTTCGTTTATAACTACAGACCTAAAGTGGCTATATAACAACAGTCTTAAAGCGCCTAGGTTTACAGCACGCCTAGGTTTACAACAACAGTGCCGCTACACTGTGCAACCCTAAGCAGTCGCAGTATTATTCATGAGCTTATTACCCTGTGAAATCGTAGAAACCCAGACAGAAAATATTGATGCCTGTGTGATTTGGCTCCATGGTTTGGGCGCTAGCGGCCACGATTTTGTCCCCGTCGTGCCTGAACTGCACTTGCCCGAAACCATGGCGGTGCGCTTTGTCTTTCCCCACGCCCCAGCCATTCCGGTGACCATTAATGGCGGTATGGTAATGCCTGCCTGGTACGACATTCTGACCCTGGCGGGTGCCGAACGGCGGCTGGATACTACCCAGCTTATGGCCAGTGTTGATGCCGTTGCCGCACTCATTGCCGACCAGCGTGAAAAGGGTATAGCGAGTGAGCGCATCGTGCTTGCTGGCTTCTCTCAAGGCGGAGCTGTGGCCTATCAATTAGCCCTGACTTATGGGGAGCCACTGGCGGGCTTGATGACCATGTCGACCTATTTCCCCACCAGCGAAACCCTTGCCCCCAGTGCTGCCAATGCCGCATTAGCGATTCACGTTTTTCATGGTAGCCGTGACCCGATGGTGCCAGAGAGCATGGGGCTAGATGCTTTGGCTGCGCTAAAAGCACTGGGCTACACGCCCGAATACAAAAGCTATGCCATGGAGCATGAACTCTGCCTTGAGCAAATACAGGATATTTCTCAGTGGCTGCAAGGCGTGCTGAGTGCTGACTAGCGGTTTTATTAATCAGAGCAGACGAAAAGACACAGCTGTGATGATATCCGCTAAAATGATCGCCACAATAAGTTTTTAATTCGTTTCTTATAACTTTAACAAGAGCTTTAAACATGACAGATTCTACTAATACAGCTTCGAACACCGACTACGATGTCATCATTGTGGGGGCGGGGTTCGGCGGTTTAACGGCCCTCCATCGTATGCGTGAGCTGGGCTTTAGCGTACGCCTGTTTGAAGCCGGTACTGATGTTGGTGGCACTTGGTACTGGAACCAGTACCCCGGCCTTAAGGTCGACGTAGAGAGCGTTGAGTACTCGCTGTCATTTTCCTATGTGATTGAGCAAGAGTGGACCTGGTCTGAGCGCTACGCTGGCCCGCAGGAGTTGTGTCGTTACTCTAATTTTGTTGCCGATCGTCTCGACCTGCGTCGCGATATTGAACTCGATAAGCGCATCGACATTGCCGAGTTTGATGAAAGCACGGGTACCTGGGTAGTAAGCACTGAGGGCTGT
>QNFO01000398.1 GCA_003646355.1 Gammaproteobacteria bacterium | reverse complement strand
GTATTATAAATAAACCTGATTCTTCTTGCCCGCTGAAAAAGACGGTAAAAATAATAAGCAAAGATCCTGTCCTGATGCTCAAAAACCGGTAATCCAAACCCACGTCTCAAATTAAAGGGAATCACAGAATGAATAATGCCGGAAGACGGAAAAACCCCTTCATTCATGGATAAAATAATTATATTCTCAAAATCCAGGGCACGGGTTTCCAGCATGCGGTCGCGTCTGCTCAAGGTGGAAATCAGGCCCAGCATAGCGGAGGCCGCCACACCGGCTACCGAGGTACCAAAGGCCACGCTGAGTCCTTGAATAGGCGCTGCAAGGCCGGCTCGAATAGCCTGCAGCTCAGTGGTTCCCTCCAGCGCGATAACCGCGCCAGACAGAGTTTCAACCATGCCCACAAAGGTTCCCAGCAAGCCCAGCATTACCAACAGGCCAACCAGATAAGGCGTAACAACCGGCGCGGGTAAGCCCACACGCTCACCCTCTATACGCAGGCGCACGGCATTTTGCAAAGATGGGTGTAGTTCTTGTAACCACTGCTCAAAAGTAGCAGCGCCCTCACCAATCGTGTCGGGTATAGCTGCCAGGGCGCGAGCCAGCGTATCGGTTGCCGCCCTGAACTGCAGCAGTTCCATAAAACCTATGACGTAAACACAGGCGATGACAAGAGTGACCGCCAGCGCCAGTGTATTAGAGCCGACAAAGGTCGAAGCCATCCAGAGAACAGCAACAGCACCCAGTAAAAATGCGCCAATAAAAAATAATCTATTCATAGCGTTACTTATCAATCCCTGCATTGAGTGCTTCAATCAGCCCCTGGGTTGGCAACAACCGGGCCTCGACCTCGGCAAGTAGTAATTCCCGTATCTCGCAGCCAAAACCCTCTAGCAATTCCGGCCACGTGCTACCACCAGCTTGCGGGTCGGCATGGGCGCGCTGGTAGCTGTTCAATAATTGATCAAACCGTTTCTCAAGAAAACCCGGAACCCGCGCAAACATCTTCCTGCTGTGCACAGCAAGCGTGTCGGCAAGTACCTCGTCAAGTGCTGCGAGTTGGGCCAGCTCGGCGGACGCTCCCTCGGCAACATCACGCACCTGTAGTCGAAGTTGGGAAATCTTGAATTCCATGTCTCTTTGATGAGCTGCGTAAAACTTCCCGTAGGGCGGGTAACCACTGCCGCTGTCGGCGGGTGCTTCCATATCAGGCCTGGGAAACTTAATACGACCAAAACCCGTGTCCGCCCCGTAGCTCTTGATGATTGAGGCCACAATTCCATTGCGCACCCGCAGAAACTCCGCCTGCAATGACTCTGGCGAGCTCGCCTCCTGCTGGAAAGACTCTGCCGAGGGCCGAGTGTGTACTTTGGAGATACTTATCGAGTCAGAGAGGTCTACCAGCCGCCCCAGGCGCATGGCAAAATTCTTGTTGGAAACCACTACATCGGAGACCGACATGCCAACAAGGGCGCGAACCAGCCTGGAGCCGTTAGCGGCAACATCGGGGTTTACGTGATTGTTACTCATTCAGTTGCACAGCGAATAAAGGCCATGGATGCCGGATCTATAAGGTTCTCGGGTTAGGGGTACATCAGGGAGGCGGTATTGTAAGACTTTTTGCCCGGGCGCATTCTAGCATTGCGCGCATTAAGAGGGGGATATTTTGGGCATATTATTCTCTTAATTTTGCCTACCACACCCCCCTGGTTTACTATCGTGAATCGCTGTTTATCTGACTATCGGGCAATGCATCTACCATCCGTGGAGAGAATATGAACTACCAGAAGCTCAAAGAGGCCGAGGCAGGCTTTTTGCAGCGCTATCCCGACGGGTTTTCCGACCCGGAAATGGAAAAAATCAAGAAAAAGCATAATATCGACAAACTGGCGGAGTTCACCCGGACAAACCTGACTCGCGCAAATTTCAATCGCCCCGAGTTTATAGCCGAGACCCTGGTAAAAATCGTCAGCCGTTCCTCCATGGTATCCATGTTTGAAAAGCCCAAATTCAGGGATTTCGTCAGGTCTTTAAACTCCCATGAGAAACAGGCGCTAGCCGATGCCTTCGAAAAACGCTTATATGGCCGACAGAAACAGCGCGGCTTTGAAGAAATACTCGGCATGCTCAGCCACCACAAAATTGCCAGGTGGTCGGTGATCTCTGTTGTACCTTTTTATTTCGCGCCCACAAAAGAGGCTTTTGTGAAGCCCACCACCGCAAAAGGCATACTCTCTTACCTGGAAATTGAAGCGCTACAGTACAAACCAACGCCCTCCTGGGCGTTCTACAAAGGCTACCTGAAGCTCCTCAAAGACATCAAGAAAGAGGTGGCGCCCTCTCTATCACCCAACTATGCGGCGCTCACCGGTTTTTTGATGGTGAGTATTTAGCCCCCAATTTTGGGAAAGCGAAAACTGGGGCTTGCCTTCTCAGCGCCACACCTTGATAATTCGCTGCTTCAAAAACCGCCCTTAGCTCAGCTGGATAGAGTGGCCCCCTCCTAAGGGAAAGCTCATTTTCACGATTCACCTCCCCCACCCTTTATTCACATGGCCT
>QNFO01000397.1 GCA_003646355.1 Gammaproteobacteria bacterium | reverse complement strand
CAATCCCATGGAGGGGATGTCAGATATTAATAGTTTTATTAAATTAATAAAATTCTATAAATATCAGAGGAATCCTACTAAAAGCGAGTATACATCGACATTTAAAGCCGTCAGAGAAATAATAACCTTAAATCCGGAAAATCCCTACAGATACGATCTGCTGACAGCCATGTATAGTATTGGCATTGTTGTAGGAAAGTGTAAGTCCAATTTGATCTGTATGTCAAAAGCCATAGAAGCAAATAAAAAATCTTTGTCCATAAATAATAACAACCCGCTCGCACATTATGCATTAGGATGGATTTTTGTAATAAAAAAAGAAAATAGCAAGGCCATGTCATCTTTTAAAAAAGCCATTAGCTTTGATCACACTTTCCCCACCTGATTTAAGGGTTCCAGCTTATTTTTTTTGATATTGTCCCAAGCAAATCATTTTCAGACAAGCGCAATGCTGTTAAATATTGGTGCTGAGTATCTGTGAACGGCGAAGTAAACTTACATACTCCGGCAACTCTGATAACCGTGAGTCCTATAAATTTTGTACTCATCATAAAGGCTGTAGGGCGGTATGTTTTCTTGTTGTCCCAGCCAGGAAGAGATGTTGCGTTCTCTTTAATGTACTGCCGCAAACTGTGCTCGATTAAATTCCAAATCAACAATGCTATCAACAGCACTATGCCCAGCACTTCAATTCTTTCCGGTTTTTTGAGAAACAAATCATTTACAATTAAAGGATCCTTCAGGAAAGAAAAATTACGTTCAACTCCATTTTGTTCCTTGTAGACCTGGAGTAGTTCTTCTCCTGTTTCTGCCATTTCACCTCGACTGGGAACATTTGTCAGCAGAACAAAACAACCTGCTTCATTTCGTTTTTTTGTTATCTTTTCCAATTTCTCTTCTATGTGAGCGGTGATAACGTAACGAACACTGTCCACCTTCTTTTTGCCATTTTTAGGTGGTCGTCCTCGTCCATAATATTCTTTTTGTTCAACCAAAACAATAATGCTGTGCAGTTCAGTATCTGATTTACACAACCGGGATGCGGCAATTTCTGCATCTGCCCGGCAGTAAAATTCCTGTTTTGCTTCCTTGGCAATTGTATTAAGCAACATTTTTTCGGAGGATTTAATTTCTCTTTCTATACGCTTGATACGTCTTTTGTCATGGGCAGAAGAGTGAATAACAATAGCCCTGTATTCCTGCCCGTACAACTGAACACTCTTTTCAGCAGTATTATAAATTGTTGCCGGACGTTTTGCAGTTGTCGGTGTTTTGTTGAGTGCTCCAATCTCATGCCAATTATTTTCACAAATCGCTTCTTTTACTACACGGTTGGCCTCATTATAAGAAAATGGCAAACGGGTAAGGAAAAGATTGTTTCCGATTGCATCCAGATTATCCTTGGTCACCATTGCTGAATCGGCAATATAGACGAATGCTCCCGGTTCCAAACCGTACTCTGCCATGTGCTTACTGATATCACTCAATAAAGAGTTGTTGATAGTTTTATCTGACTTGTTGCCATCATCGCAACTGCCGAGAATAGGTACGTTACGTCCAGCACAGAGCATTTTGACAAGAAACTGTTTCAGATCAGGTCTGTGATCCTTGCTGTATCCATAGGTGATATTTATGCTGTCTGAATCTTTGGAGCATTGATCATAGTCCCCCCAAACATTTACTGATGTGGTGTCAAAGTGAACATGCTTAGTGTCCAATGAAAATTCACATGATGCCTTAAAAGCTACAGCACTGAATACATTTTCAGCACCGGCATCATATACTGCATCCATTGCTCTTGCCACGGTTGTATCATTAAATGATGTCGGGCTCACATTTTCCCCCAACAACAGTTCTGTATCCTGATGTTCAAAGAAACTTGCAAGCCTGTACAGAGGGCTGCGGCCTGAGAGTGTATCAAGAACCATCCCCTGGATAATAGTGCCGACACTCACTTCCATCTGATTGGGAATGATACGGTTGATTATTTCAATCAGATTTACGCGACGACAAAAAGCGGCAATTATCGGCAGGTGATCAGCTCTGGTGATCTGCATTTGTTCCAAGATATCATCTATTTCAATCATAGCTACACCACTGCCTCAAATATTGCAGGAGCAATTCGGTTAACCAATATCCCCTGTTTAGATTTTTTGGCCAGAGCACTTGATAAAGAATCTCTGTCTGTCACCCGTCCATATTCATCTCTAAGGATATCCACCAGCTCATCAACATGTACAGCACTCTTACGTTCAGTAAGTATTTTTACACACAAAACAACTAATGACTTACGTTTTCTGATTCTTGGTCGTGCTATATCGTCTTGAACATCCTCTTCTCTCCCAAGTGCTTTACGTACGCCTCTAAGCTGGAATTCGAGCATTGTTTCCATGGTTTCCAAAATTAATTTTCTTTGTTTTTCTTTCATTTTAGCCCTCCTAATGTATGTAGCTATAAAGTACAACTTATATATTACATACGTCTAACAGAATTACAAGTGTTTCATAAAAAAAAATCTGAAAAAAGTGGGAAGAAGATACAAGCAGTGGAGGCATTAAAAATGCTATGCTCTT
>QNFO01000396.1 GCA_003646355.1 Gammaproteobacteria bacterium | reverse complement strand
CCCTTTTGACGCTCAACGCGGCTTTGGTCCACTACTTCAATAGTGGCTGAGTACAAACCTTCAACAGTGCTGGCAAACCCCAGGGGAGGAAGGATCACAAGGAAGGTGATAACAAGTGTTTTAATGATCAATTTCATGGCGCGATTGTAGCAGTAGACACTCTCTAAGCGCAGCTACAAGGTGAGCTGGCTACCCTTTGAAAGGGGCATTCCTCTAGAAAGAAGTGAGCTGTCTCTGCTAACCCTTGCCTATCAGCTAAGTTTTTCCTCCTTCCAATCACTGCAGATACCCTTAAAGGCAAAAATTTCTGCCTCAAAGTAAAGTTGCACCTGCTTTTCTTGGCCAGTCCCTATAAAATGCGCGCTTTAATCAGGATAGTCGCCATGAGCCAGAATCAGCCCCCCTCCATTACTTATAAAGACGCCGGCGTTGACATTGAGGCGGGCAATGCCCTGGTTGAGCGCATTAAGGAGGTTGCCGTGCGCACGCGACGCCCTGAGGTTATGGCCGGGTTGGGTGGCTTTGGTGCCCTCTGCAAGATCCCCGCTGGTTATAAAGAGCCGGTTCTGGTTTCTGGCACTGACGGTGTTGGCACCAAGCTGCGCCTCGCCATTGACCTGAAAAAGCACGATACCGTGGGCATCGACCTGGTGGCCATGTGCGTCAACGATCTGATTGTCTGCGGTGCCGAGCCGCTGTTCTTTCTTGATTACTACGCCACGGGCAAGCTCGATATTGACATCGCCGCTGCTGTTGTTACCGGCATCGGTAAAGGCTGCGAGCTGTCTGCCTGTTCACTGGTTGGTGGCGAAACCGCCGAAATGCCCGGCATGTACGAGGGCGAAGATTATGACCTGGCCGGATTTTGTGTCGGCGTGGTCGAGAACGATAAAATTATCGATGGCAAAGAAGTCGCTGCCGGTGACGTGCTGATTGGCCTGGCCTCAAGTGGCCCCCATTCCAACGGCTATTCTCTGATTCGTAAAATACTTGAAGTGAACGAGGTTGACCCTACAACGGTTGAACTCGACGGTCAAAATCTGGCCGATGTACTACTGACGCCAACGCGCATCTACGTCAAATCACTGCTCCACCTTATTCGTGAGAGTAAGGTTCACGCCCTGGCCCACATTACTGGCGGTGGTTTGTTGGAGAATATTCCCCGCGTCCTGCCCGAGCATACCAAAGCACTTATTGATACCAAGAGCTGGACTGCGCCACCTATCTTTCAGTGGCTGCAAGAAAAAGGCAATATTTCGCCCACTGAAATGTATCGCACATTTAACTGCGGCATTGGCATGGTGATTTGCGTTCCCGCAAGTGAAACCGACACGGCACTGGGCTTATTAGCTGCAGCGGGTGAAACGGCCATGGTGATTGGTTCTATTGCCGCTGCTAAAGACGGTGAAGAGGCTATAGAACTGAACTAAATTAGGCCCGGGAACTCGAATCAAATAACTTTAAAAAAATCGGCAGAGGCTGTTGAATAAACGCTCTGCCGATGGTTCCTACTGCGACGGTCGATTATGCGTACCTTTCCTACCACTGTTAGCACATTCTTTTTATTCTGCCTTTTAAATACCCCGCTTCTCGCCACCGAGACTGCCTCCCCATTAACACTTCTGCCCTATCAGGCAAGCTACAGCGCCACATTCAACGGCATGCCCATTGAAGCTGAACGCCAGCTGCTTAAGCTTGAACAAGGCTATCGTCTTGAAACATCGGCGGGCAATTTCCTCGGTAAAATGCGTGAAACAGAGCTGCTTCACCTCGACGCAGAGGGCCGCATTCGCATTGATGGCTATACCTCAAAGCGCTCTTTCTTCGGTAGCAAGCGTAAAGAAAAGCTGCTCATCGACCATCAGAGCAATAAGGCTATTTATACCCGCAAGAAGAAAAGGCGCGAAACTATTCTGCAGCCCGACTACCTCGGCCCGATTAGCTATCAACTACAACTACGTCGCGATCTTGCCCAGGCTGATTCACCCCTTGAATATACGGTGATTTCCCACGGTAAAATCAAACACTATCAATTTGAACGCCTTGGTAATGAAGTGATTAATACTGGGCTTGGTGATATTAATGCGTTAAAAATACGCCGCGTGCGGGACAATAAAGAACGTGAAACAATTTTCTGGATGGCTGAAAAATACGCCTATCTTCCGGTCAAAGTCTGGCAGCGAGAAGAGGATGGTGAAAGCTACGAAATGGTATTAAAGTCTCTTACTATCGAAGGCCGGGAGTAATCGCCGCCGCAGCCATTGGATGACAGCTAAAAACTAAAAAAGGAATAAGCTATGCCACTTGCGCCGAATGACCCTCTTTCTGGTGATGCTCTCCATCCGACATCACCTTCAAAAACCCGCTTAGGCCTGCTCATCATCGCTTTTTCTCTGCTCGGTGCGACGATTTTTTTCCTCTACACCAATCAGTTATCTAGGGATCAAGAAAATTCCGCCGAACTTATCGTGCCGATAGAGCAAGAGTTTATGCAGGAGCCGACTCCCATTAATCTCGACCCTCCGCCGACGATCAAAATTCCCCCCTTATATTTTGAAGCTGAACTTAGTAAACCTT
>QNFO01000395.1 GCA_003646355.1 Gammaproteobacteria bacterium | reverse complement strand
TACAGACCTCACCAATTTCTTAAGAAATCGCCCATATTTTTGGACACTTTAGTTTATTTTAACGGTGACTCACCGACTTCAATAACAAGATGCTTTCCCATAGGTGTTTGAACACCAAATGCCGTTAGCTTACGACAAAGCTGTTCCTGGGCGGCGCGTCGCTTGGCTTGTTGTAATGGTTCCAATCGAACCCTGACCTCAGTCGTTGTACTACGTACCCAGCCATGACTTTTGGTAATCGCATAGAATAGGTCGATAATATCATTTTCGTTATCATAATAATCTCTTAACCAATCGACCATCTGCTTGCGGGCGTTCCACACAGAGGTGCTCACAAAATCAAATAGATATTTCCCTTCATTATCAATCTGTTTGAACGAGCGATAGTTTTCCAGAGTTGATACGTCTATTTTTTCTGGCAGCCGTTTTTTTTCTTCACGCACCTTATCGAGTTCTGCTTGTTGCTCCAGGATTTCATGACGTAACCGTTGCTGTTGACTGTTGTTCCGCGGGGTTCCGTCCTTGTTTTTCTGTTCCTTGCTTTTGAATAGCTTCTGATGGAGCTTGGTCATTCCTTTACCAATTCGGGTGATTAATTTTTGTTTCTTTTTTATCTCTGGGTTACTAATATCTTGCTGTTCACTCCCGACCACCTTAAAACCTGGATGGTAATGTAATGAGTGCCGCTCCTGAAGGTGCTTGAAGGTATTTTCTGACGCACCCCAACGGCTGAGTATCGCGCGGGTGGCTTCTATCGTACTTTGATTTCCATAGGCAAGACCACAGGTGCGACGATTGCTGGTGTGGTTCCAAAGAATGAGATGGCGTAGTGTGAAAGTATGAGGGTCTGTTTCGGCATCAGATTGATGGCTGAATTTCTTTTCTTCTTCGAAGACGCTGTAATGCTTGTTATTGTGTGTGAATTCCTGTGTAAATTGATGATCTTCAATGTTTGACAGACGTTCGGCATCGACGTTCTTGTCCCAGCTGACAAAGGCTTGTTCAGCCTTGACGAGCCGAGAAAAGAATTTTTTGTCATATCCTTCACGGTCAAATACGGAAATGGGCCGATCCGGCATTTCTGACTGCCATTTATCGACTACATTAATGACCTGTTCTTTCATTTTACCTTTGCCTTCATCAATCACAAAATCGACAATACGTCCGGTATGATCGCAGGTAACCTGGCTGGTTCGACCCGGAACCGGCATACGACGCTGGGTGTTGTAACTGTAATGCACCTTTTCTTTGCCGGTATAGGGTAATAGATGCCCATCGGTGAACCAGAGCCATAAACCCACTACGCCCGTGCGAATCTGCCTGCGAAAATAGTCGTCAAGTACACGCCGGGCCAGACCTTGATCTGATACGTCGTAAAACCATTTCCACAGGGTACTTTTGGAGGGAATCTTCCCCAGTCCAAGTACGACACCCGCTTCTCTTGAGCGGAGATGCTTGGTTTGTTCGATTGAGCGGATATTCAGACCTGCCATCAGAAGAAAAACAGAGAATATTCGCCACCCCGTGCCGAAGTGACCTATGATCAATTGTAACCAGCGTGATTGAAAGATGAGTGGTATCCAATAGATAAATACCCCCGCATAGCGGCTGGCTTCCCAGGTATGTTGTTCAGAAAAAGGTTGTTTTTGATCACTCACTTCTTCTGTGCGATCGTTGTCACCAAAGGAAAAATCCAGATACGTTTGAGCAATGGCTTTTTTTTCTTTCAGTTTCTGCTTCGCTCGAAGGGAGGCGAGCTGTTCAGATTTATTGCCACGGGGGAGTTGATCGGCATGCAATGCGCGCTGTTTCTTATGATTCTTACTGGTATCTGGACTATAGCCATAGACCAGCCCTTCTGCACCAAAAATGCGGTATGATGCTTGGTAGTTATGTATCGTTTGGCGGCTAATTTTTAATATTCTGGACAGTTTTGTGGGCTGGGCTCCCAGATTGATACTTTCTACAATGAACAGCTTTTTGGCCACCTTATCCGAGAGTGTCACAGACTTGATAATGCTACCCTGGCGATATAAAAGAGCCTGCCCTTTAAGTTCGTCGCAGAGTTCCAAATAAAGATCCTTTCCAAGTGAATGGCGTTTTTCTTCGCTTTGTTCGCAGTTGTTATCTTCAATAAAGAGCGTGTGCTGTAACATCAATTTCCATATGCAGACCTTAAAAGTAGCTACACGATAACATGAAACTACCCAGTTCTTCACCTCTTATTTCACATGTCATAAAAAAATTCAGAAATGGGTATTTTCATTGTCCAAAACTTCTCTTGATTACTTCATATAGACCTCCAAACTGATCAAAAAAATAAATTTAATAGGGGGATTTTAAATGCCAGTAAACAATCGGTTATGTAGTGAATTTTTTTGGAGGGAAGGAGGAGAATTACCTGGTTATTACAAACATAAATGTCCAATTATAGGTATTTATGACGAATTTACTGGCCTCCAGTCTTATTCTTCAGTTAAGATATTGAGGTCTGTAAGATGAGATGAAGATCAAAAGTTATCACATTTCTGATTTTCCTTTTTCTTGCATTTCCACCACTCATTATTAGGTTTAGCT
>QNFO01000394.1 GCA_003646355.1 Gammaproteobacteria bacterium | reverse complement strand
TGGCGACACCATCCGCGCACGCACCACTGTGCTCGATAAGCGCATCAGCAAGTCACGCAATGACTCCGGCATAGTCAACTTCTTGCACGAAGGTTTTAATCAGCGCGATGAACTGGTTGCCACCGTTAAGCGTACCGCCTTAATGGCCACGCGCCCCAAAGACTAAGCTGTGGAGAATATTGATGCGATCAATGCTTTTTTTACCCGCTGACAGTGAGAAGAAGATTGCCAAAGGTTCAGGTACCAATGCCGATGGCTTGATTCTCGATCTGGAAGATTCCGTTGCCCTGAGTCGTAAAGACGAGGGTCGGCGACTGGCGCGGGAATACCTCGATGCCAACCCGCTGGGTTCGCGTACCAAAAAACTGCTCGTCAGGGTTAATCCCTTATGTGGCGATATGACTCTGGGTGATCTCGCCGCCGTTGTCGGTGGTGCACCGGACTATATCTTGCTGCCCAAGTATCGCACCCGCGAGGATGTGATTCGTTTCGACCACTATATTAGTGCCCTCGAAGCGCGGGATGGCGTGCCCGCCGGTCATATCAAAATACTGGTGATCGGTACAGAAACTGGCCAGGGCGTACTCAGTATGGGCGGCTTGACCGACTGTAGTGATCGTTTGGCCTACGTGAGTTGGGGTGAGTTTGACCTCTCTGCCGATGTCGGTGCTGAAACTCACCGCTTGCCCGATGGTAATTGGGATGACCTGTTTCGCACGGCGCGCAGCTTGTGTTTGGCCGCGGCGGCCTCTGCAGGTATCGAGCCCTGCAACACGGTCTTCACTGACTTTAAAGATGACGACGGTTTGCGCGATGCTTGCCTGGGTGCTCGTCGAGCAGGCTTTACCTGCATGATGGCGATACACCCGAATCAGGTCGACATTATTAATGAGTCGTTCTCGTTTACTGCTGAGCAGTTGGAGTGGTCGCGTCGCGTGGTTGAGGTCTTCGAAGCTAACCCCGATATGGGTGTTGTCGGTCTCGACGGAATTATGTTGGACAAGCCTCATTACACCCAGGCGCAACGTATGATCGCTCGTTCCAAAGCCTATGACTGAGTGGCGTTAAGGTTTTGTAAAGTTACGAACAGTGCACAGCAGCGGTAGTGAACACTTGTTATATTGCTCGCTAATTTTTCGCTGCTATGTACTGGCCTTACAGCTTATTTATGGTCGGTATCAGTGCATTTATTATAGATACGCAATTGCAGCAGGAAAACTCTAATCCATTAGGGATGTGGTATGGCTGATTTAATCTATGTGGGGCGCCAGTCAATTTATGACCGGGACTTTAACGTAGCGGCTTATGAGTTGCTCTATCGCTCAGATAGCAATAATTTTGTTGATATCGATGATCACGGTTTGGCGACAGCGGAGTTGTTGAGTAACGTTTTTACCTCCATCGGCTTTGAGGATTTGGTTGGCGATAAGCCTGCTTTTATTAATATGCCACGGGAATTCCTGGTCGGCAGTTATCCTATTCCTGACATTAATTCAAATATAGTCATTGAGATTTTGGAGCATGTGGAGCCTGATGAAGAGGTCATGGATGCCCTTTTGATCTTAAAAAAACGCGGTTACACCCTGGCTCTCGATGATTATATTTTTGACCCTCTGCATGAACCCTTCCTCAAGATCGTCGACATTATTAAGCTTGATGTCGCCGATGTTGGTATCGACCAACTGAGTCAAAAAATTGATCAACTCAAAAAATATAATGTGAAGTTACTGGCCGAAAAGGTTGAGACAGAGAGTGAAGCTGAGCAATGCCTTGCCATGGGCTTTGATATGTTTCAGGGCTATTATTTTTCTCGTCCAAAGATTGTTACTGGCAGAAAAATAAGCGGTAACCAAATTTCTATTGTCGAGCTCGCGAATAAATTACATCAGCCGAATGTCGAAGTCAGTAAATTAACTGAGCTGATCTCACACGATGTCGCACTCAGTTATAAATTACTGCGTTATGTTAATTCGGCGATGTATGGCTTTGAGCGTGAAATTACTTCGATTGATGAAACCGTGTTTATTCTCGGTCTCGATACCCTGGTGCGCCTGGTGCATGTTGTGATGGCAGGTAGCTTTAGTGAAGATAGTACCCATATTCTAGAATCTGCTTTAGTGCGTGCCCTGATGTGTGAAGCTATGGCTGTTGAATTAGATAAAAAATCTGAAAAGGGTACCTATTTTATGATGGGCTTATTCTCGCGGCTCGATGCGCTGCTGGGTGTTCCCCTGACGGAAGCTCTGGAAGACCTGCCCATTGGTGAAGATGTTAAGCAGGCGCTACTAGATGGCTCTGGTGAGCTGGGTAAAGTGCTGAGCATGGTTGTCGATTATTGTGAGGGTGATATCAGTGATGTACCGGCCGCACCTGTGGATTCAAAACGGCTGATGGAGTTTTACCTGGATGTAGTTCCGATGGCCCGCCAGTATGTACAGTTTAGTCATTAAAACGTTCTAGGGAACCTCTGAATAAGTCCGAGTAATCCATTAAAATAGATTCACTCTTCTCGGGGACAAGAACATGGATCAAATCAGCTTTGCCGAAGCCGAATATAGCCAGAAACGCCGTATAACACGCAGA
>QNFO01000393.1 GCA_003646355.1 Gammaproteobacteria bacterium | reverse complement strand
GGCGGGTTGGGCAATATCCGCGAACCGCAGGTGGACAAGGGGCGCATCCAGGCGGGTGCGCAGATCGTGGTGCTGGGTGGCCCGGCGATGCTGATCGGCCTCGGTGGTGGTGCGGCGTCATCGATGGCGACAGGCAGTAGCAGCGAGAATCTCGACTTTGCCTCGGTGCAACGCCAAAACCCCGAAATTGAACGCCGCTGTCAGGAGGTGATCGACCGCTGCTGGCAGTTGGGTGACGACAATCCCCTGGCCTTTATTCACGATGTGGGTGCCGGTGGTTTATCGAATGCTCTGCCCGAGTTGGTGAAAGATGGCGGCTGCGGTGGTAACTTTGAATTACGTGCCGTGCCCAATGCCGAGCCGGGCATGTCGCCGCTGGAGATTTGGTGTAACGAAGCACAGGAGCGCTATGTGCTGGCCATCGCCCCTGAAAATCTCGATATTTTTGCCGCTATTTGTGAGCGCGAGCGTTGCCCCTATGCGGTGGTCGGCGAGTCCACCGAAGAGCAGGCGCTGAAAGTCAGTGACAGTGAGTTCAAGAATTCACCGGTCGATTTACCCATGTCAGTGCTATTTGGCAAAGCGCCGAAAATGCATCGCGAAGCTAACAAACACGATCTCACGTTGGCACCTTTAGCGCTTGAAAATGTGGATCTTAACGAGGCCGTTGAGCGGGTACTGAGTCATCCCACCGTGGCGAGCAAAAGTTTTCTCATTACCATTGGCGATCGTTCGATTACCGGCATGGTTGCCCGCGATCAAATGGTCGGCCCCTGGCAGGTGCCGGTTGCAGATTGCGCTGTCACTACCGTGTCTTACGATAGTTTTGCCGGCGAAGCCATGGCTATGGGTGAGCGCACGCCGCTGGCTTTAATTGACGCTGCCGCATCGGGTCGTATGGCGGTGGGCGAGTCGCTGACCAACATTGCCGCCAGCCGCATCGGCCAGCTGGCCGATGTTAAATTGTCCGCCAATTGGATGTGTGCCGCTGGGCATAAAGGTGAAGACGAAAAGCTTTATCGCACGGTTGAAGCGGTGGGCATGGAATTATGCCCGGCGCTGGGTATCACCATTCCTGTGGGCAAAGACTCCATGTCCATGCGCACCGCCTGGCAGCAAGATGGCGAAGACCGCGCTGTCACCTCACCCTTGTCGTTAATTATTACCGCCTTTTCACCGGTGCTCGATGTGCGTAAAACATTGACACCGCAACTGCAAAATGGCGATGTTGATACTACGCTGCTGTATGTTGATTTGGGTCTCGGTCAATACCGTGTTGGCGCTTCGGTGCTGGCTCAGGTTTACGGACAAACCGGCGATAACTGCCCCGACCTCGATAATCCCGAATTGTTTAAAGGCTTTTTTGAGGCGATGCAGGCTTGCCTTGAAGCTGATGAGTTGTTGGCCTATCACGATCGTTCCGACGGCGGCTTGCTCACCACTTTGCTGGAAATGAGTTTTGCCGGCCACTGCGGTATTTCAGTGCAATTGCCTGAAGGTGGTGCTGCTTTAGAAATGCTCTTCGCCGAAGAGTTGGGTGCAGTGATGCAGGTCGAGACAGCGCGTCTTGATTGCGTACTACAGCGTTTTAAAGCCGCTGGCCTGGGTGCTTATTTTCACACCATCGGCACCACGAATAAATCTGACCGCATCGAAATTAGCAATGCGAGCAGCCTGCTTATTTCACAGCCACGGGCTGATTTACAGCAACGCTGGGCGGAAACTAGCTTCCGTCTGCAAGCACTACGCGATAACCCCGCCTGCGCAAAAGAAGAATTCGAGCAAATTACTAAAACTGATCCTGGTTTGAGCGCAAAGCTTAGTTTTGATGTAAACGATGACATTAGCGCGCCCTTTATTAATACAGGGGTGAAACCTCGTATGGCCGTACTGCGTGAGCAGGGCGTAAACGGTCAGGTTGAAATGGCAGCGGCCTTTGACCGTGCTGGCTTCGCCGCCGTTGATGTACACATGAGCGATATTATTGCCGGCCGTGCCGACCTCGCTGATTTTAAAGGCATGGTAGCCTGTGGTGGATTTTCCTACGGTGACGTACTGGGCGCTGGGGAGGGCTGGGCGAAAACCATCCTCTATAATTCCGCCGTCAGGGATATGTTTGAAGGGTTTTTTCAACGTGACGATAGCTTCAGCCTCGGTGTTTGCAATGGCTGTCAGATGTTGTCGAACCTTAAATCATTAATCCCCGGTGCTGATTTGTGGCCACACTTTGTGCGCAATACTTCTGAGCAATTTGAGGCGCGAGTCGCCTTGGTTCAGGTGGAATCGTCCCCATCTATCTTCTTACAGGGTATGGCGGGTTCACATATGCCGGTCGCTATCGCCCACGGTGAGGGCAGGGCAGAATTCAGCGACAGTCAGGCTTTTGATGCATTGAATACCTCGGGACTCGCAGCCTTGCGTTATATCGATAACGACTTAAATGTTACCCAGCGCTATCCGGCAAACCCCAATGGCTCGCCAGCGGGTATTGGTGGTGTCACCACTGAAGATGGTCGTGTAACCCTGATGATGCCCCACCCGGAGCGTGTGTTCCGTGCGGTGACTAACTCCTGGTACCCGGGCGACT
>QNFO01000392.1 GCA_003646355.1 Gammaproteobacteria bacterium | reverse complement strand
TGTGAATTTCTCATCGCACAAAACTTCTTGCCGCACATTGAACAAAAATCATCCTCACCGTCTGCCGGAGAAACATTGCACAATTCAAAATATTCTTTTGCGCGATCGGGGTCAAGCGATAGTTCAAACTGTTTTTTCCAATCAAAATTTCCACGGGCAACAGCCATGGCATCATCGAGGTCACGAGCGCCGGGACGATGTCTTGCGACATCCGCGGCGTGTGCAGCAATTTTGTAAGCAATAAGCCCTTCACGTACATCCTCGCTGTCAGGAAGGCCAAGATGCTCTTTCGGGGTAACATAACAAAGCATCGCCGCTCCGGCTGTTGCTGCTGCTGTAGCTCCGATTGCGGAAGTGATGTGGTCATATCCCGGAGCGATATCACAAACTATTGGTCCGAGAACATAAAAGGGAGCGCCTTTGCATATTTCAATTTGTTTTTCAACATTCATAACGATTTGATCGAAAGGAACGTGTCCGGGTCCTTCAATCATAACCTGTACATTTGCATCCCAACATTTTTGTGTAAGTTCTCCCATCGCGTTAAGCTCAGCAAATTGAGCGTCATCGCTTGCGTCCGCGAGGCAGCCGGGTCGAAGTCCGTCGCCGAGACTCAGAGTCACATCATATTTTTGGCAAATTTCAAGGATTTCGTCAAAATGTTCGTAATAAGGATTTTCTTTATTATTTTCGTTCATCCAACGGGCAACGAGAGCGCCTCCTCTACTGACAATTCCAAGCATTCTTTTTGTAGCGAGGGGAACCATATTATGAAGCAGCCCGCAATGGATTGTCATATAATCAACCCCTTGTTTTGCCTGATATTCAATTACACTGAGAAAATCTTCAACTGTTAAATCTTTTACATCTTCAACATCGTTTACCGCCTGATAAATAGGCACAGTTCCAAGCGGGATTGGTGATGCTTCAATCAATCCCGCGCGAATTTCATTTAAATCGGGTCCTGTACTTAAATCCATTACTGTATCAGCGCCGTATTTCAGGGAAATTTCGAGCTTTTCAAGCTCACCGCCAATGTCGGATTTATCAGGTGATCGACCAATATTCGCGTTGATTTTACATTTCGCGTTAATACCAATTCCAATGGGTTTCAGATTTTTATGATTTACGTTTGCAGGGATAACCATTCTTCCAATTGCTACCTCCTCGCGAACGAATTCCGGGGTCAGTTTTTCATTTTCTGCAACGTATATCATTGCCGGAGTAATTTCTCCCGCGCGAGCTTTTTCTATTTGAGTTATTGTATTCATAAAGTAGTACAAGCTCTTGACCGCTGTGCCCGGAGAGTTTCGGGGCGCATGCCTGGTTCCAGCTTGTCATTTTTTGTCGGTTGAATTGTTTATTTTAATAGTTCATTTAATTTGCTTGTTCCATATCAAGTTCTCTCATACAATTTGAGCTTTTCTTAAAGTTTTTGACCCCATCACTTAACTAATCCATTGCCACGAATGCATCCGGAATAGGATTTGCTATACACATTTCCAAGACTTCTTTTTTGATTGAGTTTAATACTTTCTCATTATCAATGTTTTCTGAAATCTTGTCTATCCAACCGGCCAGCGTTTTCATCTCATCAACTCCAAGACCGCGAGTCGTTGCCGCACAAGTTCCAATGCGAATTCCGCTCGGGTCAAATGGCCCTCTTTTGTCAAAAGGCACGCTGTTGGCATTACAAACAATTCCAGCTGTTTCCATTGCTGTAGCCATAATTTTGCCTGAAGTGTTTTTCGAGGTCATATCTATAAGAATAAGATGATTGTCAGTTCCGCCTGTTACAAGTTCAAACCCATTTGCCATAAGTTCTTCAGCAAGAACTTTAGCATTATCAACAACTTTCTTACCATAAACTTTGAAGTCAGGTGTTAATGCTTCTTTAAATGCTACCGCCATCGCCGCTGTTGTATGATTATGCGGCCCACCCTGTAATGCCGGAAAAACAGCTTTGTCAATCTTTTTCGCAACTTCTTCCTTACACATTATCATCGCACCACGAGGACCACGAAGTGATTTGTGTGTTGTTGTTGTTACTGCGTCAGCGATTGGGAATGGAGATTGATGAACTCCTGCTGCAACGAGTCCTGCTATATGAGCGATATCGGCGACAAGTTTCGCGTCGATTTCATTTGCGATTTCCGCGAATCTTGCAAAATCAATTTCCCGGGGATAAGCACTCGCACCGCACCAAATTAATTTCGGTTTATGTTCCCGGGCAAGTTCAACCACTTTATCAAAATCAATAAGGTGAGTTTTTTCGCAGACCGGATATTGCACTGCGTTATAATAATTCGCGCTGAAACTTACTTTCCAACCATGTGTTAGATGACCGCCATGAGGAAGGCTCATTCCCATAATTGTATCGCCGGGATTTGCCAGTGCGTAATATACTTCCAAATTTGCGGGAGAGCCTGAATAAGGCTGCACATTCACGTGTTCCGCGCCGAAAAGTTGTTTAGCGCGTTTGATAGCGATAGTTTCGATAGCGTCAACATTTTTTTGACCGAGGTAGTATCTTTTTCCCGCATAACCTTCGGAATATTTATTTGTGAGTACGGAACCTGTAGCATCCA
>QNFO01000391.1 GCA_003646355.1 Gammaproteobacteria bacterium | reverse complement strand
GCCTATATTCACGGCTACCCGGTTGGCCTGATTGGTAATAACGGCGCGCTGTTTTCAGAGTCTTCCTTAAAAGGTGCGCACTTTATCGAGCTATGTAATCAACGCAATACGCCCCTACTGTTCCTGCACAACATCACCGGCTTTATGGTGGGTAGCGAAGCCGAGCGCGGTGGCATTGCCAAAAACAGCGCCAAGTTCGTTTATGCGCAAGCCACATCGCGCGTCGCCAAGTTTTCAGTGATCGTCGGCGGCTCTTACGGCGCCGGCAACTACGGCATGGCCGGTCGCGGCTTTTGGCCAAACTTTCTGTTCACCTGGCCCTCGGCCAATTGCGCCACCATGAGCGCCGATATCGCCAGTAATGTGATGACCGAATTACGCCGCTCCAGCCTAAAAGGCGGCGAAGCCACTGCCGAAGAGTTGCAGGAAATTGAAGATGGTGTACGCACCCAGTACGGCGAGCAGAGCGACCCCTACTACGCAACATCGCGCCTTTGGGATGACGGCATTATCGAACCCGCCGACACCCGTGACGTTTTGGGCCTGTGCCTGGCACTGGCCGCCGCTAAAGAACCCGAAACCGGGCCATCACCGGTTTACCGCATGTGATGACACATCATCTGCCCAATAAAAACGCCTCTCTCTTGCCCCTATTAAAGGTGTGTCAGTCACTATGATTAAATCACTGCTCGTCGCCAACCGTGGCGAAATTGCCGTACGTATTATGCGTACCTGCCAAAAACTCGGCATCCGTGTTGTTGCCGTTTATTCCGAGGCCGACCGCTACGCCCGCCACGTCGCACAAGCCGACGAGGCCGTACTGATCGGCCCCGCCGAAAGCGCCCAGTCTTACCTGAAAGCGGAAAACATTATTGCAGCGGCCCAACAAACCGGCGTCGATGCCATTCACCCCGGTTATGGCTTTCTCTCCGAAAGCGAAGCCTTAATCAGCCTGTGCGAACAAGAGGGCATTATTTTTGTCGGCCCCAACCGCGAAGCAATTCGGGTGATGGGCTCGAAAATCGAATCCAAAGCACTGGCGCAAAATGCCGGTGTACCGACCATTCCCGGTTACCACGGTGCTGACCAATCCGAGGCGACGCTATTAAAAGAAGGCGACAAGGTCGGCTACCCGCTGATGATCAAAGCCAGCGCAGGCGGTGGCGGCAAGGGCATGCGCCGCGTCGACAACAGCGAGCAACTGGTACGTGAATTGCCGCAAGCCAAACAGGAGGCACTGTCCGGTTTTGGTGACGACAAAGTGCTACTCGAAAAGCTGATTGAAGAACCGCGCCATATTGAAGTGCAACTGGCCGCCGACCACCACGGCAACACCGTGCATTTATTCGAACGGGAGTGTTCGATTCAACGCAATCATCAAAAGGTGATCGAAGAGGCCCCGGCTGGATTTTTAAGTGACGAGCAACGACAGCTACTTTTCGCCAGCGCCATCACCCTTGGGCAAACCGTTAATTACGACTCCCTCGGCACCGTCGAGTTTTTGCTCGACCAAAGCAACGGCGAAGTGTACTTCCTCGAAATGAACACTCGCCTGCAAGTTGAACACCCCGTCACCGAAGCCATTACCGGCTTTGATTTGGTCGAATGGCAAATACGCATCGCCGCTGGTGAGCACCTGCCCTGCTCTCAGGATGAAATTAACTGCACGGGCTGGGCGATTGAGGCCCGAGTGAATGCCGAAGATCCCGCCAATAATTATCGCCCACAGACGGGCACTATCGCCCTTTACAAGGAACCCAAACATGCTGACGTGCGCGTCGATAGTGGCGTGCAGGCGGGCTCCGTACTCGGCCCCTATTACGATCCGATGCTGGCCAAAGTGATTGGCATTGGCGACAACCGCGAGCAAGCGCGTAGTGCTTTGCAGCGTGGTATCGACGGCTACACATTGAGCGGTGTGGGTAATAACCTGCGCTTTTTAGGCGATATTCTGCGCCACCCGAACTTTGTCGATAAAGCCCTGACCACATGCTTTTTAGAAGAATCTTTCAGCGGCGGCTGGCAAGCCAAAAGCACCGACAGCAAGACGCTTATTTGCGCTGCCGTTGCCCGTATTATGCTGATCGAAAAACACGATACGCAGGTTCACAACTCCCCCTTTAAAACCCTCGGCGCCTTTCGCGTACTCGACAGGGCCGGCCTGGCGGGACAGAGCCGCATCATTTTAAAAGACGAGCTTGATGACGAGGGCCACATTCACCTACTGACCCTTAGCGGCTCCCAGGGTAATTACCAACTGTGCTCGCAAGTCATCGGTGAAGACGATGCCCAAAGTGAGCACACAATTCTCGCGGGCTGGATAGGCGAACAAAACCTGCAAGTTGAAATTGACGGCCATAGCCAGAGCTTCAGCATCGACAACGCTAACGACGCCATCACTCTCACCGACAAAGGCACAAGCCAGCGCTATCTCTGCTTGAATGAGCAAGACCTGGCGCTGGGCAAGGGCCATAGTGCCGGTAGCGGCGACAGCAGTATTACCGCCTCACTGCCCGGCCAGGTGGTCGAGATCAAAGTTGCCAGCGGCGCTAGCGTAAGTTGTGGCGACACGCTGGTGGTACTCGATTCGATGAAACTGCT
>QNFO01000390.1 GCA_003646355.1 Gammaproteobacteria bacterium | reverse complement strand
TGTCTTGTTGCTGCAGCCGTTGCTCAAAAGCCTGAGCCTGTTCAAACAGCGCCTGGGCCTGGGGGCGCAAAGCGCGACCGAGTTCATTGAGCTGCAGCTTTTTACCCTTGCGATCAAACAACTGCATGTCGTAATGCCTCTCGAAGTCAGAAAGTGCACTGCTAACGGCAGATTGGGACATCGCCAGATCCAGCGCTGCCTTACTGATATTTTCATAGTGGGCGACTTTGAGGAAAACACGGACTTGCTTCAAGCTGTAACGCATATCGGATTTACCGAATATCTATATCATTAATACCCATTTTGCCGATATCCAACCCCCTTGTATAGTCCCTCCCATACTTTTCACAGCGCACATTTGGAGCTCTACATGTCGGGATTTATCGAAGCACAAGTCACCAGCGTACGGCACTGGAACGACACCCTGTTCAGCTTCAGGACTAATCGAGAGACCTCGTTTCGCTTTAAAAACGGTCACTTTATTATGATGGGCCTGCCTCAGGAGGACAGACCCCTGATGCGCGCCTACAGTATTGCCAGCGCCAATTACGAAGATGAGCTGGAGTTTTTCAGCATTAAAGTACCCGATGGCGCGCTGACCTCGCAATTAAAAAACGTGGTAGTGGGCGACACTATTCTGCTCAGTAAAAAACCCACCGGCACTTTATTGCAGGACAATTTATTACCGGGTAAAAACCTCTACCTACTCAGTACCGGCACGGGCCTTGCGCCCTTTATGAGTATTATTAAAGACCCCGAGATTTACGAAAATTTCGACAAAGTGATTCTCACTCACGGCGTGCGCTACGTTTCTGAACTGGCTTACAGCGAGAGAATCATCGACGAATTACCCAACGACGAGTTTCTCGGTGAGGCGATTACCAACAAACTGATTTACTACCCCACCGTTACGCGAGAAGCCTTCTCAAGCCAGGGCCGACTCACCGATTTAATGAACAGCGGCAAACTCTTTAATGATATCGGCCTGCCCTCGTTCAATGTCGAAACAGACCGCTTTATGATTTGCGGCAGCCCGGCCATGCTGAAAGATTGCTGCACAATGTTGGACGAAAGAGGGTTTAAGGAATCACGACAGGGTGGAGTAGGCCAGTATGTTATCGAGCGAGCCTTTGTCGAAAGCTAGAGGTCTGGATGAAGAGGCCGGTGACACTCAAGTCTCTGGATTCATCCACTACAGACGCTGTAGTGGGCGTGGCATACACCTGCCCTCATTGACAAAAATCACCGATACCTCTGGCCAGTCTGCAATATTCTTCACTCACGCCCCAGATAAAGCCCCAGACCCGCGGCATGCCAATTTCTAATTGCCCGAAACAGTAAGACTGGTTATTATTTGCGGCTAACTTGTCGGCACCCCTTTAATACGAAGTAGCCCGACAACGTCACCTTGCCTCGCTGGAAAAATTATGCGCGCATGTAATATTTGCCTATCGACTTTTTTATTCACCGCCCTCCTCTTCACAGGCTCGCTAGCAGCAACGACAGCCTTCGCCCACAGCCCTATTTGCAACTGCTATAACGATGAAGAAGATGACAGCAAGGTGGTCTGCGAAGGCGGATTTTCCGACGGTGGTTCGGCCGAAGGCGTGGGTGTCAAAGTATTGAATGATCGGGATCGGGTACTCATTAGCGGTGCAATGGATGCAGACAGCAGCTTTACTTTCACCAAGCCCGATGATGACTTTCATATCATCTACGATGCCGGCCCCAGCCACCAGGTGATCATCTATATGGATGACATTGAATAGCGCTTGATAAGCACAGCTTTCAGCACCTGAAATAGACAATATTTCTACTAAAATGGAAAGTCAGAATGATACGTAACCTCCATCGTTTATTAGTTCGCAGTTCTGCCGTCGCCCTCAGTGTTGTGGGTTTTAGCACCAGCGCAGTTGCACACTTTCAAGTGCTTTATACCCCCGAAATGGCGCCCACTCGCGGTAAGGCGACACAATTTACGATGGTTTTCACCCACCCCGTTCACGGTGGCCCCCATATGGATATGGGCCAGCCCGAACAGTTTTACGTGGTCAGTCAGCGCGGTGGCGATAGCAAGCCAAAACGCACCGACTTGATGAAATATGTAAAGCCTATCGACTGGCTCTCTAACAAAAAGGCCAGTGGCGGCGCAGCACAAAAACCCACAAAAGCCTTTAGCGCCAGCTTGCCCCGCTCTGTTACCCGCTCACTGGGCGACCACATATTTGTCCTCCAGCCCGCGCCCTATTACGAAAGCGGTGAAGACAAGTACATCCAGCAATTTACCCGCACCATGGTCAACGTCGCTGGCGTGCCGGGTAACTGGGCAGATGCCATGGGTTTACCCGCTGAAATTCAGCCCCTCAACAAACCCTATGCCAACTGGACGGGTGGTGTTTTCAGAGGCCGTGTACTGGCCGACGGCAAGCCCGTAGCCAATGCAGAAATGGAAATCGAATTTATTAACCATGCACCCGACCAGGACGGCCATCGCTTTGCCGACGCTGGCGAAGTTGAGTTGCCACAGGATGCCTACGGCACACAAACTATTTATGCCGACGCCCAGGGCGAGTTCACCATTGGCTTACCCCGTGCAGGCTGG
>QNFO01000389.1 GCA_003646355.1 Gammaproteobacteria bacterium | reverse complement strand
GCCGCGATTCAGGTTCACGACATCGGCTTACAGGTACTAAAAAATGCCGACGATGAAGTGGGCTTTAAAGTATTGGTCGGTGGCGGTCTGGGTCGCAGCCCGGCCATCGGTGTCGTGATTAAAGACTTTCTGCCGGCCAAACATCTTTTGACTTATCTCGAAGCCATTTTACGCGTCTACAATCGTTATGGTCGTCGCGACAACAAGTACAAAGCGCGCATCAAAATTCTCGTCAAAGCCTGGACCGCAGAAGTTTTTGCCGCCAAAGTTGAGCAGGAATGGCTGCAGGAAATTGACAGTCCCTCGACACTGACTGACGATGTCATCGCCCACGCCAAAGACTTCTTTACCAGCCCGGCCTATGAAAGCGTCGATGTCGAACACGCTGAAGTAACACTGCAAAAACTGGCTGCCGAGCAAGTTGCCTTTGCCAAATGGCGCGACAGAAATGTTGTCGCTCATAAAGTCAGCGGCTATTGCGCCGTCCACTTGTCTCTCAAACCCACGGGCGTTGCTCCGGGCGACGTTACGGATAGCCAGCTCGAGGCAATTGCCGACTTGGCCGACCGTTACTCCTTCTCTGAGGTTAGAGTCACTCACCATCAAAACCTGGTTTTGGGCGATGTTAAATTGAGCGACCTGCCCGAACTTTGGCAAGCGGCCAAACAACTGGGCTTCGCGACACCGAGCATCGGCACATTGGTTGATATGATTTGCTGCCCGGGTGGCGACTTTTGCTCCCTGGCCAATGCCAAGTCCATCCCCGTTGCCGAAGCTATTCAACGCCGTTTTGACGACCTCGACTACCTCTACGACCTCGGCGATATCAAACTCAATATATCCGGTTGCATGAATGCCTGCGGCCACCACCATGTCGGCAATATCGGCATTCTCGGCGTCGACAAAAAGGGCGAAGAGTTTTACCAAATTCAGCTCGGCGGCAGTGCCCTCGACGATGCATCGCTGGGCAAGGTACTCGGCCCCTCTTTCTACGCCGATGAAATTCCCGACGTGCTGGAAAGAATTCTCAGTATCTATGTCGACCAACGTATCGAGGGTGAGACTTTTCTCGACACCCATCGCCGCATCGGTACCGCCCCTTTCAAGGAGTATATTTATGCCAAAGCTGCTTAAAGACAAAAGCATAGTCGATAATACCTGGCAGATACTGCCGAAAGACTTTGCGGGCACCCTGCCCGATACCCCCTGCTTTGTGCCTCTCGACTACTGGTTGGCCAATAAACAGAACCTGCAAAACCCTGAGACTATTGGCGTTTGGCTCGATGCTGAGCAAGAGCCTGAAGCGCTCGCGGGCGATATTAAGAGCCTTCAGCACCTGGCGGTAAATTTCCCGACCTTTATGGACGGCCGCGGGTTTTCCATTGCCCGGCTGATTCGTGAGCGCTACCAATTTTCGGGTGAACTACGGGCCATTGGTCAGATTGTTCCCGACCAGCTGTTTTATTTATCGCGCTGTGGTTTTGATGCTTTTTGTCTCGACGCCCTAGCACTAGACCATGACGCCGAAGACAGCCACAAGCTTGAAGATTACCTGGCGACCTTTAGCGTCACCTACCAGGCCTGTGTTAACGAGCAACAACCCCTATTTCGTCGTAGACAGGGATAAGACTTGCACTACCCCCCCTACCCGAGGGCAAAATAGCAGCGGGCAAAGGGAACAATAGTTTATGGGTAGTGATGTCTTTCATTCGTTTGTACTGATTTTTAGCGGTGCGGCTATCGTCGCATCGCTAGCCCTCTTCGGGCGCCAACCCTTATTAGTCGCCTACATCGTACTCGGTGCCATCCTCGGCCCTTACGGCACGGGCATGATCCCCGATGTAGATCTGATTTCTGAAATATCCCATATCGGCATTATTTTTCTGCTCTTTCTACTGGGGCTTGATATGCAGCCTCAGTCTCTGTTCAGCGTTCTAAAAAAGGTCACCCACGTCACTCTTATTAGCTCGGTAGTTTTTGCAGCCACCGGCTACGCCATTGCCTACCTCTTTGGTTTCACCCACCTCGAAAACTTGATCATCGGTGCTGCGATGATGTTTTCCAGCACCATTATCGGTATTAAACTTTTACCAACCACCATTCTTCACCATCGTCATATTGGCGAAATGATGGTTGGCATGCTGTTGATGCAGGACTTTATTGCGATTTTTGTGCTGCTAGTTTTACTCAGTGGCGAGAACGGGCAGATTGATATCGGTCAGATTGGCATTACTCTATTAGCGCTACCCTTGCTGGTACTAGCCTGTATCGGCGCCGTGCGCTATATATTACTGCCCTTATTCACACGCTTTGATCGTATTGGCGAGTATGTGTTTTTACTGGCTATCGGCTGGTGTTTAGGCGTTTCTGCGGCAGCAGAGTACCTCGGCTTATCGGCAGAAATTGGCGCCTTTCTCGCGGGCATTACCATTGCGACCAGCCCCATCGCTCAGTACATTGCCCTCAGTTTAAAGCCCCTGAGAGATTTCTTTCTGGTGATGTTTTTCTTTTCCCTGGGCGCCCAGTTCAACCTTGGTTTGCTACCTGAAATTATTATCCCAACGCTGGTATTGGGCGGCGCGATGTTGATTATCAAGCCCCT
>QNFO01000388.1 GCA_003646355.1 Gammaproteobacteria bacterium | reverse complement strand
CTGTTCGTACAATACGGCTTCGGTCATGGTCTTTTCCTTTGTTGATTTAACGATGTTGAAGACAGCTGATAATTACAACGCCGCCCAAGTATTTACGGTAAAGGTTCGTCTTTGTTCATGCCCTCCCCTTGAGGCACGACTGCATGAATGCAGGAGGTAGTGTAATGCATGGAGCCATTACCGAGGGATGCCGACACGAGCCTACAAGGATGTATTAACGGCGCGTCATGAACGAAGAGGAACCTTTACTCCCTGCTATTTAAGACTAGCGCGCTTGCAAAGCACGGTGCTTACGCAAAGTTTCTTCAGCGCGAGCAACCGCCGGAGCGTCGATCATTTTACCTTTGTATTCAACGGCACCACGGCCTGCAGCCAGGCCCTCTTCGTAAGCGGCCACCAATCCCGTCGCGTGCTCGACGGCTTCAGCCGAGGGCATAAACTCTTCATTCATAATGCCGATCTGGCTGGGGTGAATACCCAGCGCACCGCTAAAGCCAAGTTGTTTGGCCTGGCGGATTTTCGCGCGAAAGGCATCTAGGTCAGAGTAATCGGCAATGGAGCCAACAAACCCCAGAGGCAGCACACCGGCTTTACGGGCGGCAAATACCGCACGCTGGTTGGGGTACATCAGGCCAATTTCACTCGGCTCCATACCCACTTCGGAGGAGAAATCTTCGGCACCGATAAACACACCCAACACACGGTCAGATGCCGCAGCGATAGCGTCGATATTCTCTAAGCCATCAAGCCCTTCAATAAAGGCGAGGATGCGCGTGTGGCCGTGGGGCAGTTGTTTTTCCACCTCCAGCTCGTCGATCACCTCGGCGATAAACTGAATATGGTCGGCACTGGCGACTTTCGGCACAGCGATGGTATGTACGTCTTTACACACAGCAGCTTCGAGATCGCGCACGGCTAAACGCCAGGGGCGGTTAATACGCACCAGTACATCGAGTCCGTGTCCAGCAACCGTTGCCGCCGCAGCGGGCACGACATTACGGGCATTATCTTTTTCGGACAAAATTACACTGTCTTCAAGGTCGAGAATAATGGCATCGGCGCCACGGGTGTGGGCCTTAGCGACAAACTTTTCAACATTGGCGGGCACAAATAGCGCCGAGCGCCATAGGGGGAGGTCTTCCTGGTTCACGCTTATTTCCTCAAGGTCTTTCTGTATTTACGATGGTCTCTCTTTATCTATAAGAGTCTCTGTATTTAGGCCTTTAAAACGACTTTAGCTTGCATGGTCATCGCGCCTTCGTGGTCAACAACCCACAAGTTCAAACCCTCATCACTGCGACAGCCCTGAATTTTGAAGGCATTGCCATCAATCAGCGGGCGCACGGCGCGGTAGTCATAGTGGGCAATTTCAGCATCGGGCAATTCACTGCGCACCAGGTCGAGTAACAAAGTCGCACTCAACGGGCCGTGGACCACCAAACCGGCGTAGCCCTCTTCATTCATCGCGTAGTTGCGGTCGTAGTGAATGCGATGGCTGTTAAACGTTAGGGCAGAAAAGCGAAACAACAGAACCGGATCAGGCATCACTTCACGGCTGAACTCAGCCTCAAACTTCGGGGTCATCGGCTTTGGCGCCGGCGCGCCGGGAGCGGGGTCTTCCCGGTAAACAAGGTTTTGCGTATCGCTAATGGCCAGGGTATCGCCACAGTATATTTCATGCTCAACGACGACGAAGACCAGATTGCCGCTACCACCCTGCTTGTGCGTCACACTCTTCACGGTGCTGACACGGCGCACCGCATCGCCAATGTACAAAGGCGAGTGAAAATCGACCTTGCCCGAGGCCCACATACGTCGCGGCAGTGGCACGGGGGGTAAAAAGCCGCCCTTCTTTGGGTGACCGTCAGTGCTGATATCGGACTGTCGCGCAGTGGCTAAAAAGTGCAACCAGTGTCCGGGCTTGGCGAGGGCATCGCCGGCCTGTGGCAAGTCCTGCCAATCCAGGGTTGCGGCCATGGCCTGAGCGGTGGCCAGGGAAATCACATCGTCGTGACTTTCCTGCTTGCCTTCCCACTGCTTTAAATGCTCTAAATCGATCGCTGTCATTGTAAAAACCTTTTAGTCAATTTCTAATAAAATAGATTAGATAAATACACTAATTATTTGATTTAAAAAGACTTAGGCATACCGAGTTCGTGAGTGGCGACGTGAGATAAGATCAAGTTGGTGGAAATTGGCGCTGTTTGATAGAGGCGTGTTTCGCGGAACTTACGCTCAATATCGTATTCCTGGGTATAGCCAAAACCACCGTGGGTTTGCAGGCAGGTATCCGCCGCGTGCCATGAGGCCTCGGAGGCAATCATCTTGCACATATTCGCTTCCGAGCCACAGGGCTTGCCCGCATCGAACAAACTCGCGGCGTTGTTGACCATCAATGCCGCCGCTTCGGTTTCAATGTAATTGCGCGCGATGGGGAATTGAATGCCCTGGTTTTGACCAATGGGGCGACCGAAGACTTCACGCTCACAAGCATAGGCACTGGCGCGCTCGATAAAGAAGCGAGCATCGCCAATACATTCAGAGGCGATCAAAATGCGTTCGGCGTTCATGCCGTCGAGAATGCACTTAAAACCCTTGCCCTCG
>QNFO01000387.1 GCA_003646355.1 Gammaproteobacteria bacterium | reverse complement strand
ACCTGTAAAAACAAATTACTAACACAAATAATGCGGCTGTTCTGATTATCCAAAACGGATATAACCGGCTCTCTACGGTATCAGGCAACTGCATTGCTTTTACCGGTATAAACTAATAATATGACACCAATTTTGACCGGAGAGGATATTCTCCGGTCAAATTAATAAAATGTAATTATTATTCGAATTCAAGAGCGATTGATCCGCCGCTATATATGACCATTTTGCCTGCGCCGTTTAAGCGGATTGATTCATCGCCTGTATTGCCGTCTACATTAACTTGTCCGCCACCTGCGCCGTCAACATAAACCGAGCCGGCATTTTCAAGTTCAACATTACCACCACCATTAACATTGACATTATTGCCGTTGTTAATATCTAAATTCCCGCCGGTAACAGAAGCACCGCCGCCAACAGCAAGAGTTTCATCGATATTAACTCCGTCTGTAGCAGTAATATTAAGTTGTTCAGATCCGCCAATAGTTACATCGCCTTCACCTGCGCTTGTAGTAATTGTATTACCATTCACATAAGCTTTTTGCAAAGTTACATCACCTGCCAAGCTGTTTGTAGCAGCGTCCAACTGACTTTTTGTAATAGCGTCCTGTGGATTTACGGCATCAGCAACATTTGTGATTCTATTTCCACCCATATCAAGGATACCTGTCATTACATCACCTGCAGCATTTACAAAACGAGCATCGGCATCGTTCATAAGAGTGTTTGTCGCTGAATCGGTATAGTCTTCAGAATAACTTCTTGCATCAATCAAAGTTTGATTAGTAGCTCCATCGGTATAACTTCTTGCATCGATCATAGTTTGATTAGTAGCTCCATCAGTATAACTTCTTGCATCGATCATAGTTTGATTAGTAGCTCCATCAGTATAATTATTCGCGATGTTCAGCACAGAGTTTGTTGCAGCGTCAGTATAATCAATCGCGGTATTCAGTACTGCATTTGTTGCACCGGCTATATCACTTGAAAGGTCTGAAGTTGCATTTGTCAACTGATCATAATTAACAGCCATATCGCCACGTGTTGCAGCCGCGAGATTTGTGATATTATGTCCTGTTACATCAATTACGCCCTGAACTGTCAGGCTTGTTGTAACTAATGCGGTATTACTTACAACAATATTTATAACAGTTTCATTTTCAGCATACAAATCTTTTACAGCAAGATAATTCACATTTGAAATGTCATTGTTGCCCATATCAAGTGAACCACTCATCGTATCACCATCCTGATTTACCCAGCGATCGTCCCAAGTTGTGCCAACAGCATTTGTTGCACTGTCGGTATAAGTTTTAGAATCAATCAGAACCTGGTTTGTTGCCCCGGCGAGATCCTGACTGCTTTGATGTGCTGCGTTTGTCAACTGATCGTAATTCACAGCCATGTCGCCGCGGGTTGCCGGGCCGAGATTTGTGATTGTGTTTCCGCCCATCCCGAGAATTCCGGTCATATCATCTCCAGCGGCATCTACGAAACGAGTCACGGCATCATTCATTAAATCATTTGTTGCCGCATCGGTATAATTATTAGCTGTATTCAAAACAGTATTAGTTGCTGAATCAGTATAATTATTGGCTGTATTCAAAACACTGTTTGTCGCCGCGTCAGTATAATTAATAGCGGTGTTTAAAACTGCATTCGTTGCACCTGCTATATCGCCCGAAAGATCTGATGTCGCATTTGTCAATTGACTGTAATTAACCGCCATATCGCCACGGGTTGCAGGAGCAAGGTTTGTGATTGTGTTATCGCCCATGCCGAGAATTCCGGTCATATCATCACCGTCCTCATTTACAAATCGATCTTCTGCATCAATCATTAAAGCGTTTGTCGCGCTATCCGTATATGTTTTAGAATCAATCAGAACTTGATTTGTAGCACCTTGGAGGTCAGCACTCCCACTCTGATTTGCATTTGTAAACTGAGTGTAATTGATTGCCATATCGCCTCTGGTAGCCGCTATCAGATTTGTGATTTGATAACCGCCCATATCAAGAACGCCTGATAAGAACATATTTGAAGCAAAGATCGCGGTATTACTTACAGCCAGATTATAAACAACTTGATTTACAGCCGTAAGATTAGTTACAGTAATATCGCTGAATATTTTGTTGCCTGTAATCTCCTGGTCGCCAAATGTTCTTAAAACAGTGTCGTCAACAGCTACGTCATCAGCATTAACTTGAATACCATCGCCCTGACCAACTTCTACATCATTTGCATTTACAACTATACCGGCACCATCGCCAACAGCGACATCGTTAGCGTTTACAACGATACCGTCGCCATCACCGACAGCTACATCATTAGCATTTACCACAACACCGGCGCCGTCACCGACAGCAACATTCTGACTGCCATCGATAATAACACCGTTCCCCGGGTCAACATCAAGAGTAACGGTACCAGCCACTTCAGAAGCTGAAATACCGTTGTTTCCAACGATAGTTGAAATAGTGCCGCCTTGACCTGATACGCGTTGCCATACGCCGGTGTGGTTAATAAACATTACACCGTCGGTGTCGATGGCTACGGTACCATCAGCGACAGTAGTTAGCTGGCTCAGATTGGTTTCAACTAAACCAATT
>QNFO01000386.1 GCA_003646355.1 Gammaproteobacteria bacterium | reverse complement strand
ATCACGTGGCGTGGTGCGCGCCAGCATCATAATCTTGTCCGCCTGCTGGGCCGTGGTGGTCCAAATTTTCTGGCCGTTGATAATGTAATTATCACCGTCACGTTTGGCGAAGGTTTCAATACGCGTGGTATCAAGACCGGCATTGGCTTCGGTAACACCAAAGCACGTCTTCTGCTTGCCCTGAATCAAGGGCGGCAACCAACGCTGCTTTTGCTCCTCGGTACCGAACTTAACGATGGGGTGTGGGCCAAAAATATTGATGTGCACGGCAGAGGCTGCGGACATACCACCGCCCTCGGCAATGGTCATCATCATCAACGCTGCTTCACTAACACCCAGGTTAGAGCCGCCGTATTCTTCCGGCATGGTAATACCCAGCCAGCCGCCTGCCGCGACCGCCTGGTACAAATCTTCCGGGTATTCGCCGGTTTTATCGCGATCCAACCAGTAATCATCATCAAAATCTTTCATCAAGCCTTTAATGCTATCGACGATGGCCTGCTGTTCACTACTCAGTGAAAAATCCATTATGTAACCTCTTCTCTATCTACATTCAAAAAATATTTAAGGGTGAGCCCAAATACTATCGCGCGTCAGTGACGGCGGTAATGCGCGGCCAAAGTTCATCCGCACCCCAGCTCAAGACTTCTTCACCCAAGCGACGCGCCCAAACCACATCACTGCCAAACTCATCGCGCCAGGCCCACAGGCGTCGAGTGACATGATGCAGGCTGTGCTCGTAAGTGAAACCCATCGCACCGTGTACCTGGTGGGCGACGGCAGCGCCGTTGTTGACGGCTTCTTCGAGACGGGTTTTCGCGGTGGCAATTTCAATCCAGGCTTCATGATCAATGCTCGGCGCTCGCGCTACTGCTTCTGCCGCAGCATCTGCTGCAGCATTCATCGCGGCGACTTCACCGGCGAAAGCAGCAATCGAATGCTGCAGGGCCTGAAACTTACCGATGGCGCGGCCAAACTGTACGCGCTCCATAGAGTATTCAATGGTCAGTTCGAGTGCGGTACTGAGTGCGCCCGCCGCTTGTACACAGCGAATTAAGGCGCCCATGGCTTCGACATTCTCGCCATTAAAGCCTTCACTGGGCTGGCCAGTTTGCGCGACGCTCACTGCATTAAAGCTGACCGTATCTGCCGGCTCGCCCGCCAGATTAGTCTGCTCTGTAATCTCACACTGCTCAGCATTGACCTGAACGACCTGTACCTGCCCTGCCGACTCAAGTAAAGCCACAAGTTGCGTCGCGTTGCGCGCATAGGGCACGCCCTGTGCACTGCCACTCAACTTACCATCGACCAGGCTTAAATCGCCGACCACAACAGTCGCCGTTTCACCGCTTACCTGCAGGCCAGCCTGAGCTAACAACCAACCCGCAAATAAAGTTTCAGCCAGAGGTACGGGTAATGCCGCCCCACCCGCTGCTTTAATCACTGCAAAACCATCCAGTACGGTTGCGCCAATGCCACCGTTATCTTCCGGTACCCAGGTCAAGTTCAGGCCGGATTCACTAATCGCCTGCCACAGGGCCTCGGGCCATGTTCCCGCTTCTGCATCATTGATCACCTCTGCAGTGCTCAAATCATCGAAGATACGACTGGCGGTATCAAAAATAATGTTATCTGAATCTGTCATTCTATTTCGTCCTCTACTTAGCCTTTGTCTATTGCCAATCGATTTAACGGATGCCCAGTTGTCGAGCAATCATGCCCTTCAACACTTCATTTGTACCGCCACGCAGGGTGGACGATGGCACGCGTAAAACACCTTCACGCAATAGCGTCGGTAGCAAACCCTCAGACGAAAAGAGCACATTCTGCGGCAGTATACGGCGCAGCTTTTCAAGCAATTCACGCTCAAAATTGGTACTCATATCTTTCACCAGAGCGGCTTCCATTTCGGGGGATGAACCCTCCTGCAACAAACCCGCGATACCCAGCGACATACGGCGCAGGGTCTTGATTTTAGCGACCACCTGACCGAGGACTTCTTTAGTCTGCTCAGTCGGATTATTCACCAGCAGGCGCATCGCCTCCTGCAGCACAATAAAGGTAGAGAGGAAACGCTCGGGGCCGGAGCGCTCGAGAGCCAGCTCACCTACCACCATATTCCAGCCGCCGCCGACTTCACCCAGTACGTGGGAGTCAGGCACGAAGACGTCTTCAAAATTGGTTTCGTTAAAGTGCACCTGGCCACCGATGTCGGCAATGCCGCGCACATCGACACCCGGCGTATTCAGCTCAATAATGAACTGTGACAAGCCTTTATGGCGCGCCGATGTATCCAGCGGCGAGGTGCGCAACAGGGTAATCATGTAGTCACAGCCGGGGCCGTGGGCGCCGGTCGACCATAGCTTGGTGCCGTTGACCTTCCAGCCACCGTCGACTTTTTCGGCGCGGGTTGAAACCGAGGCCAGGTCAGAACCGGTACCCGGCTCACTCATGCCAATGGCTCAGAAGCACTCGCCAGCGACAATGCGCGGAATAATCGCATCGCGCACTTCAGGCGCGGCATTTTTAATAATCTGCGGGCCACCTTGCCGATCGGCAATCCAGTGGGCCATCACCGGCGCACCGGCAGCTAGCATTTCTTCAGT
>QNFO01000385.1 GCA_003646355.1 Gammaproteobacteria bacterium | reverse complement strand
CTAGAATAGGGCCAGCCGTAAAATAAAGGAAAAGTAACGAATTTACATGTCGCGTTAACACGCTGTTTCCCAGCGTTAATACAGTCGTCATGTTGAAGCTGATGTTCAGAACACAAGTCCAGGAGACTATCTGACAATGGAAAGACGTGAAGAGTTATACAAAGGTAAGGCTAAATCGGTTTTTACCACGGATGACCCCGAGTCATTAATCCTGTTTTACCGCAACGACACCTCTGCTTTTGATGGCAAAAAGATAGAGCAGCTCGATCGTAAAGGCATGGTCAACAACAAGTTCAATGCCTTTATTATGGAGAAGTTAGAGGCCGCTGGTATTAAGACCCACTTTAAATCACTACTCAGCGACCAGGAGTCATTAGTGGCGCGGCTGGATATGATTCCGGTTGAGTGTGTGGTGCGTAATATTTCCGCCGGTAGTATCTGCCGCCGGTTGGGTGTCGAGGAAGGGCTAGAGTTAAATCCGCCGACCTTTGAATTTTTCCTCAAAAATGATGACCTCGGTGATCCGATGATCAACGAGTATCACATTAGCTCTTTCGGCTGGGCTGAGCCCGAGCATGTCGAGAGGATGAAAGCCTTAACGTTTGCGGTCAACGATGTACTCAAGGCCTTGTTTCTTGGCAGTAACATTCTGTTGGTCGACTACAAGCTTGAGTTCGGTGTGGCGACGGGAGGAGAGGTGGTGCTGGGTGATGAATTCACGCCCGATGGCTGCCGCTTATGGGATGTAGATACCCGCGAAAAGCTGGATAAAGACAGATTTAGACAGGGTTTAGGCGACGTTGTTGAATCTTATGAGCTGGTTGGTCGTAGGCTGGGTCTTAGCTTCGATTAATGTGTTTTCAAGATTTTATTGTCACCACAGGCAAGTCTTTTCCACAGTTAGTTGTTTTACTTAAAGTTGCTTTTTCAATACCGCTGTAAGTCGTTGATTTAACATTGGCGCAATCGTAACTTATTGATTTAAATGGTTATTTTTTTATGACTAAAAAGTAACCATTTTGTGACAGCATCAACGATTACGGGGCTTTCTGTGAGTTGTGAGGTGGCAGTCCACAGACTTATCCACAGTTTTTGTGGGTAAGTGCTGTCAATGAAAATGTCTAAAAAAAATAAAATAAATACCAAGATTTTTAGAAAATATAGTGTTACCCGTGGTTAAGTTCTTTCTCAGGCTTTGCTCTCTAACGATTAACAGGCAGGGGGTAAAGTCTGCCTGTTAATAGGGGAAGACAAGTGTGGAAACTCCTCTCGTGTAACTGATACTCTTGGCCCCGATAGGCATTGCGACACTTCTCGCTTTCGCCAAAACCACCACTGGAGGACGTACACATGCTATTTGATGGCTCGATTATTATTTGGGGTTTATTGGCTCTCGCCATTGTCACTTTATTCAAGGGCGTGAAACAGGTGCCTCAGGGCAGTAAATGGGTGATTCAGCGCCTCGGTAAATTTCATCGCACCTTGCCACCCGGGCTGCAGTTTATTATTCCCTATATGGACAATGTGTCCTACAAAGTGACTACTAAAGATATTGTTCTTGATATCCCCTCCCAGGAAGTCATTACCCTCGATAATGTGGTGATCATTGCCAACGCGGTTGCCTACATCAATATTTTGTCGCCGGAAAAGGCGGTTTATGGCGTCGAGGATTACGAGATTGCGATTCGCACGCTGGTGCAAACAGCACTGCGATCCATCGTCGGTGAAATGAAGCTGGATGATGCCTTGTCCTCCAGGGATAAAATTAAGGTCGCTTTAAAGTCCGCTATTTCTGACGATATTGCCGATTGGGGTATTACCCTGAAAACGGTGGAAATTCAGGACATCAACCCTTCTTCAACCATGCAGTCGGCGATGGAAGAGCAGGCAGCGGCCGAGCGTGAGCGGCGCGCCACTGTGACCCGTGCCGATGGTGAAAAGTCAGCGGCAATTTTGCAGGCTGATGGCCGTCTTGAGGCCTCACGTCGCGATGCCGAGGCTAAAATCGTGATTGCCACGGCCACTAAAGAGGCCATTGAAAAAGTCACTTCGGCGATAGGTGAGAATGATTTACCGGTGATGTACCTGCTGGGCGAGCGCTACGTTGATGCGGTCAGAGATATGGCGAAGTCTGAAAATAGTAAGTTTCTTGTGTTGCCGGCTGATATTCCCGCTGCGGTGAGAGGCATTATGGGTGGGAGTAAGTAGGTTCTTTTAAACCGCTTTTACTCAGGTTATTCCACTACATTAAAAGCCCGGACTTCTTGTTTTAGTTGTTCCGGGCTTTTTGCTGTCAGTCGTTCCGTGATTTAAAAAGGGGCTCACTGAATCCGCATTGAATAATCAATCGCCTGGCAATGCTTGGTCAGCGCCCCCGTTGAGACAAAATCAATGTCGAGGTTCTGATACTGCTCAATATTATCCGCTGCGATATTGCCCGACACCTCAAGTTCCACCGTAGAGTTCTGATCTTGAGCCTGACTAATCTGTCGCGCTTGCTGAATATCTGCGTGAGAAAAGTTATCGAGCATAATGCGATCGGCACCGGCGCTTAGCGCTTGCTGGTATTCGTCGAGGTTTTCCACCTCTACTTCCACCGGCTTTTGCGG
>QNFO01000384.1 GCA_003646355.1 Gammaproteobacteria bacterium | reverse complement strand
TTCAATCATTGCCTTGGTGGCCTGCCCCCAGGGGCTGGGCATGTGGTGGACGAGAACCAGGCGCAAACCCTGGGCATTAATCACTTCATTGGGGCTGACATAATCCATAACTCACTTCCTGTATTTTAGTTGTTGTTTTACTTGCTATACGCCGATGCTTCGTGACGGCGGGCTAGCCATCTTACGAAAACGGGGGCGCTGATAACAAGGCGTACCGAGACTCGGGCGCGTTAAGTACCAAGAGCTATTCTAGGCGAGGTGGCGGGTGTGAAAGGCGATATGCTCGCCGATGAAAGACGCAATAAAAAAGTAACTGTGATCGTAGCCCGGTCGGCGGCGCAGCGTGATGGGATAGGCTTCGCCCGCACGTGATTTTTTATCACAGGCTTGTTCAAACAACTCGGGATGTAATTGCTCCGCAAGAAAATCATCGGCCTCGCCCTGGTCGATTAGTATTGGCGGGCAGTGCTGGCTGGTCTGCAGTAAATGCAGAGCGTCATATTGCAGCCAATCCTCTTTATTATTACCCAGATAGTTGCCCAATGCTTTTTGCCCCCAGGGTGAATTGATCGCCGAACAAATCGGTGAAAAGGCAGACACCGATGCATATTTTTGTGGATTGCGCAGGCCCAGGGTTAGCGCGCCGTGGCCGCCCATCGAGTGGCCGGCGATACTAGTGCGAGCCGGATCAACAGGGAAGTTTTCGGCTAACAGCGCAGGTAATTCTTCAACAATATAATCGTACATACGGTAGTGCTCGGCCCAGGGTTGCTGGGTGGCATTGAGATAAAAACCAGCACCGAGCCCAAAGTCGTAAGCGCCATCGGTATCGTCGGGCACGCCATTGCCACGCGGGCTGGTATCGGGCATGACGAGAATAATGCCCTGCTCACTGGCGTAGCGTTGAGCGCCGGCTTTAAGCACAAAGTTTTCATCGCTACAGGTCAGACCCGACAGCCAGTACAGCACGGGCAGTTTTTTCTGTTCCGCTTGCGGTGGCAGGTAAATGGAAAAATTCATACTGCAATTAAGGCTTGATGAATGATGGCGAAAGCGGAGTTGCTGCCCGCCAAAGCAATGATAGGCACTGAGTTGTTGCACTGTCATATCTCCAGAGTTATTTAAATTATTTTAATGATTGGATGAACTCACGGGTCAAGGTAACGAGAAAAGGTCGCCTCCAGTGCTCCCGATTGTTTCAGTTCTCGCAACCAGGTATCAACAACTTCTTTCAAAGCAATATCCTGCGGCATTAAATAAGCTTTTTCGGCGTGGGTGAAAAGCTCACCCGGCATCGCGGCACACAGCTCGGGGTGGAGGCGTTGCTGTAGCTTTACTTCAATAGCATCAGTAATCATTACATCGGCATGTTTATCGATAATCTGTGCAAAGACGCGGGTATTATCAGGGTAGACAATTATCTGAGCATTTTTAATATGCTTGCGCACAAACTTTTCGTTAGTACCACCCGGGTTAACAATGACCCGCACCGAGCTACGGTCGATTTTATGTAAACTATTTAATTCGGTGACAGCATCACAGCGGGCGATGGGGGTTTTACCCCCCGTGGAATAGGCATCGGAAAAAAACGCTGTGCGCTGACGCAGCAATGTTCGGCTAATGCCGCTCATACCAATGTCATATTTATTAGCGGAAAGATCAGTCATTAAGCCGGGCCACGAGGTATGAATAAATTGCAGCTCTACCCTCAGCCTACTCGCAAGGTTGCGAGCCAGGTCAATGTCGATACCTGAATATTTCCCGCTAGTCTTATCAATAAAACTGAAGGGTGGATAATCAGCCGTTGTACCCACGCGTATTACGCCACTCTTTAGAATGTTCGCCAGTACACCAATGTCACGGGGAGCGAGCTGGCGAACCTGCAACAAGGATTGCAGAAGCTCCCGCTTCATTTCAAAGGTAATAAAACGTGTAGTAATAGTGGCGTCGACGGTCTTTAAATATTGATCGAAACTCTCAGCAGCGTTTAATTCGGGCAGCGCCAGGGGAAGTTGCTCGACCAGCTGAGCACCAAGTGAAATCAACTTTGGTCTAATTTCAGTTTTTAAATCTGCGGCAACATTTTTCTTAGTCGGCACAAGGCCTTCGGTCTCCCAACTATCTATCCAGCCTTTTTGTATTATTTTAGCCAATTTTATTTGCAGATGAAAAAATGGCTCCAGCGTAACGGGGTCGAGCTGCTGCTTTCGAGCACTGGCCAAAGCACTTTCGAGCACGATTTTTTCACGTTGCTTGTTTTCAATAGCAATATGATTAGCGTATTTGTAGGCGGCCACACCTTGCATTAATTGCAGGCGCTGATCGACCAAGCTTAATAGACGCCTTAACTCTGGTGTATTCGTTGGCGAGCTAGCCGCGTGTATTGGCGAGGCCAAAAGACAAAGAAAAACCAGCAGGCATTCTTTATATCGCAGCAACCCCCATTGGGAACCTTGAAGATATCACCCCTGCGCTGCCTGCGAGTGCTGGGTGATGTCGATTTAATTGCTGCAGAAGATACCCGTCATACCAGAAAGCTCCTGACCCATTTCGATATTTCCACACCACTGATCAGCTATTATCGTGAAAAAGAGGCTGAACGATCCGTA
>QNFO01000383.1 GCA_003646355.1 Gammaproteobacteria bacterium | reverse complement strand
CCTTGTGCGCCCGGCCCTAAACAAAACTTTTAATGTGGTGCAGGAAATTTATCGCCACGCGCCGAATAATCTCTACGCCGATGTTATCTTTCCCGCGGCCACCTGGGGCGAGGTGCAAGGTGTATATATCAGCTCTGAACGACGCCTCAATATTGTCGAGCAAGCCGTAATGCCACCACCCGGCTGTCGCCCCGACCTCGATATGGTGATCGACAAAGCCAAGGGTATCGGCAAACTGCTCGGCCTCGATATGGACAATGTCCTGCCCTATAAGCGCCTCGAGAACGGTTTTTATGATGCCGAAGAAATCCTTCGCGATGTGATTCGCGCCTCTGAAGGCACCGACACCGATCTGAGCGGCATTCTCGATGTCGAAAGTGTTGAAAATATTAGCCCCTACGAGCAGCTGAAAAAGTTGCGCGGCATTCAATGGCCCGCACCCACTTATGCTATCGCCAAAGCGGGTGGCACCAAGCGCCGCTTTATGATGCAGGAGGGCGATTGGAAGAATCGCCCCTACGGTTACTTCCGCACCAAAGACGGCAAGGTCAATCTGAAAACCTGTCGCCAGGATTACACTGACCGCAAAGCCATCACTGCAAAGCTGATGGAATTTGGCAGCGAAGGTAAAGATGACCTCTACACCATCGACCATATGGACTTGCTCCGTGAGGCGCGGGACAAAGGCTTAACCCCCGACTTACCCGATGATGAATTTCGCGGTAAAAAGTGGGCCGAGGTACCGAAAGACAAGTACCCCTACTGGCTTGGCCTTGGTGTGGTTTACGAGCATTTTCACACAGCCAAATCCATGCGTAGCCCCACCACGCAGCGGCTGGTACCGGAAATGTATGTCGAAATGCACCCCCAGGACGCCAAAGACCTGGGCATTGAAGACGGCGACAAGATTAACCTCATCACTCGCCGTGGTGAATTTCAGGCCAAGGCTCAAGTCGGCACCAAAAGTCTGGTGCGCCCGGCGCGTAACAGCGTGCCTCGCGGCTATATGTTTAGCCCCTGGAATTTGTCCGTCGCCGATAGTGCCGATCCGAAAAAGAACAAATGGCTGGTCAATAAAACCTCGAGCCGAGTTTGGGATATCGTCTCTGGGCAAGTCGACTTTAAAAAGCTGGCGATGCGTATTGAAAAGGCTTAACAGCTTACTAAGGGTCGCAGTGATCGAAGCTAGCACGCCGTGAAGCGGCGCACTTTTCTAAAGTCTGTCGGCCTCAGTGCGGCGGTGACAAGTATGGGGCTGGCAACACCAGCCTCAGCCTCACCACCGCCGCGCTATTTACGCCCGCCCGGCGCATTGGCTGAAGATGATTTCGAAAGCACCTGCATTCGCTGTGGCCAGTGCGGGGAGGTTTGCCCCAACCGTTGCATTCAGTTTTTTGATCTGGAAAACGGCACGGCCTCCTTCGGCACGCCCTATATTATCCCCCGCGAACAGGCCTGCATTCTCTGCATGAAATGTGGCGATGTCTGCCCAACTGATGCCATCGCACCCGTTGAACGCCTGATGGAACCCATTCTCGAACAGGTGAAAATGGGTAAAGCGCTGGTCGACGAAAACCTCTGCCTGTCTTTTCAGGGCAAAACTTGCGGTGTTTGCTACCGGGCCTGCCCCCTGCAAGATGTGGCGATACGCACCGGCCTGTTAGAGCAGCCCCACGTGCTCGATGGCTGTGTTGGCTGTGGCCTCTGCGAGCGTTCCTGCATCCAGTTACCCCAGGCGATACGCATTATTCCGGATTACACCCACGCATGAACAAGTCCGTTAGCAACGAAGCAGGCATCAATAAGGCGGTACACAAGCCCTTTTTCCTCTGGAAGCATCTCAACAAACTGCGCTGGCTGACCCTGGCTATCGTATTTGCGATGCTAGCGCTGATCCCCTTTCTTCACGTTTATCAAACCTATATTTCAGCCCACACTTACGATTTACTCAGTGCCAGCGAAAAACAGATTTACGATACGATGGAGTGGCTCACCAGCCCCTTTATTGATGACCCGGAAGATGATCTCGATGTCCTCAAAGGCAACACCTGGTCGGGCACCTTTGGTGGTTTGCAGTTAAGCGACCCCCTTGCCATAGTCGGCCAGATTGTCAGCAGTCAGGCGTTTTACTGGCCCTTTATTTTGACGGCTATTATCCCGGTGATATTGACGGTTTTTTTCGGCCGTTTTTATTGTGGCTGGATCTGCCCCGCAACCTTTCTTTATGAACTCAACAGCAACCTTGCCGTGCTATTGCGCAAGTCAGGCCTGCACACAGGCAACAAGCGTCTTGACCGCCGCCTGAAATATGTCGTGCTGGCGATTGGGCTTGCCGTTGCCGTCATCACAGGCTCCGTTGCCTTTGCCGCTATTTATCCCCCCGCCGTCATTGGGCGTGAAATCTACTACGCTATCGCCCTCGGTGGATTTGGCTCCGGTGTGGTGTTCTTTTTACTGACCCTGTTGTTTGATTTACTGGTCGCACGGCGAGGCTTTTGCCGCTACCTCTGCCCCGGTGGCGCGCTCTATTCACTGCTCGGCCGCTTTCGGCTGTTACGTATTAAACGCATTGTTGAAAGCTGTAATGACTGCGCAAAATGCACGGCGGTTT
>QNFO01000382.1 GCA_003646355.1 Gammaproteobacteria bacterium | reverse complement strand
TGCATGAGGACGAGCGTGCACTGGGTGTTTTGCCGCCCAATCTTGAACCTCGTGCTACCGGCCATATGGACGATATTCTCGACATGGTGCAAACCCTGGTCGACAACCACTACGCTTATCGGGCCGACAATGGCGACGTTTATTATCGAGTTAAACGCTTTCCCGGTTACGGCAAATTAAGTAATAAAAACCCTGATGAATTACTTTCCGGCGCACGGGTTGAAGTGACGGGTGTGAAAGAAGACCCCCGCGATTTTGCCCTGTGGAAAGCTGCCGATGAAAGTGAAGCCGGTTGGCCATCGCCCTGGAGCTACGGTCGTCCCGGCTGGCACATTGAATGCTCGGCCATGTCGACCTGCTTGTTGGGTTCAACGTTTGATATTCACGGCGGCGGCCCCGACCTGCCTTTCCCTCATCACGAAAACGAAATCGCTCAAAGCGAAGCGGCGACCGGCAAGCACTTTGTCAATTACTGGATGCACGCCGGTGCGGTGCGGGTCGACAATGAAAAAATGTCCAAGTCGTTGAATAATTTTTTCACCATTCGCGATGTGTTAGAAAAATATCACCCTGAGGTCGTGCGCTACTTTTTATTATCGAGTCACTATCGCAGCCCTATTAACTATTCCGAAGATAATTTGATAGAAGCGCGGCAGGGGCTTGAACGTTTTTATTTCGCCCTGCAAAACTTTGCTGATGTTGCAGCGACAGCGCAGAGCGAACTTAAAAATAGCGCGTATTACCAACGCTTCGTCACGGCAATGGATGACGACTTCAATACTCGCGAAGCTTTCTCGGCGATGTACGATCTGGTTCGCGAGCTAAATACCGTTGCCCGTGAAGATCAGAGTAAAGCAGCGGCAATGGCGGGAGAGTTAAAAGCCCTCGGTGAAATTCTTGGTGTATTACAGGAAAACCCTGAAGTCTTCCTCAAAGGCTCGGCACAAGATAGTAGTGGTTTAGCTGATGCCGATATTGACGCCCTTATCGCCGAACGCGAAGCCGCGAAGCTGAATAAAGATTACGCGCGGGCCGACGAAGTGCGCGAAGAATTGAAAGAGCAGGGCATAGTACTTGAAGATTCTCGTGAGGGTACGCGCTGGCGCCGCGCTTAGCTTTTAGTAATACATAAGCCACGGTCATGGCGTAGTTTATGTATTACTTTAATAGTTTGTAGTCCTTAGATTTTTCTACTGGTATATTAAAAATATAAGTGCGTAATTCCAGAATCTAATCCCCCTTTCAAATAGGGCGGGTTTATAAAAGGAAAAAGCTATGGCTTATAAGACGCCCGGTGTTTACATCAAAGAAATATCTGCATTTCCTCGATCAGTTGCTGAAGTTGAAACCGCCATTCCCGCGTTTATCGCTTACACGGAAAAAGCCGTTGAGAGAGGTAATAGCCTTACTAACAAAGCTAAACGTATCAGGTCTTTGATCGAGTACGAACAGTTCTTCGGTAAATATGCGCCGCCGAAAACTCTGCGGGTGACCCTGGGCGCAAACAACACACCGACCAGGGTTGCTGTGGAGCATAACTACCAGCTGTATTATTCGCTGCAGCTCTTTTTCGACAACGGCGGTGGGGACTGTTACATCGTTTCAGTTGGAAGCTATACGCCGGATGGAGCTAAGACTAAAGCTGAGCATGAAGCTGGGCTGGATGCTGTGAGCCTGTGCGACGAAGCTACGCTATTAGTCTTACCCGATGCGGCCTTGCTGGGCGGCACGGATTTGACCGATCTGCAGCAAAAGGCACTGCGACAGTGCGCTAGATTACAGGATCGGTTCTGTGTGTTTGATCTCGATGGTAGCGTTGACCACGCCTCTGCTGTCACCCATTTTCGTGAAAATATTGGAGTGAGTAACCTTAAGTATGGGGCCGCCTATACGCCCCACTTGCAAACCTCAATTCCAGTTCAGTATGTTTATCAGAACATTACTTTGCAGCAAAAAGGTGGGGGCTTAATCGATCTGGCGACAGTAACGGCTGCGTCGTCCATTAATTCTGAGACGGTGACAGCTATCGATACAGCCATTGCTGATGGAGCTTCCCAGAAAAGTATTAATGCTCTGGCTGCGGATCTAAGAAAGACTAACCCTATTTACGCGGCAACTGTTGACGCTATCGAGAAGGCGGGCATGATCCTGCCTCCAGGGGCCGGCGTCGTGGGTGTCTATGCAACAGTTGATAGGGAGCGGGGTGTCTGGAAGGCGCCAGCTAATGTGACGCTCGCTTCGGTGCAAGCGCCCGTGGAGATCATCGATAGCGCGGCGCAGCAGCAGCTGACTGTGGATGTGAATGCCGGGAAGTCCATTAACGCGATCAGAGCTTTCGCCGGAAAAGGCGTCCTCATTTGGGGTGCGCGCACGCTGGCCGGAAATGATGACGAATGGCGCTATGTGTCCGTACGCCGCTTTTTTAATACGGTGGAGGAGTCGCTTAAGAAATCAACAAGCTGGGCCATCTTCGAGCCGAATACAGCCCCTTTATGGGTGAATATCAGGGGCATGATTGAGCGCTACCTGAGCGAAAAGTGGCGGCAAGGTGCGCTTGCTGGTGACAAGCCAGAAGCTGCCTTCTTTGTTAGGGTTGGGCTCGGTGAGACTATGACACG
>QNFO01000381.1 GCA_003646355.1 Gammaproteobacteria bacterium | reverse complement strand
AGGTGGTGAGGGCCAGCCCAAATGTACACCGCAACCAGTGCCCAGAAATGCACAATCGACAAACGATAAGAGTACACAGGTCGCCCCGCTTGCTTGGGCACGAAGTAATACATCATGCCGAGAAAGCCAGCCGTTAAAAAGAAGCCCACCGCATTGTGGCCGTACCACCACTGCACCATGGCATCGATGGTGCCCGCATAAACGGAATAGGATTTAAACATCGACACGGGAATAGCCGCACTGTTAACCACATGGAGCATCGCGACCGCGAGAATAAAGGCGCCAAAGAACCAGTTGGCAACATAAATGTGTGAGGTCTTGCGTTTAGCGATAGTGCCGAAAAAAACCACCGCGTAGGAGAGCCAGACGATGGTGATCAATATGTCGATCGGCCATTCCAGCTCGGCGTATTCTTTACTGGTGGTTAAGCCCATGGGCAAGGTGATGGCCGCAGCGACAATGACCAACTGCCAGCCCCAAAAAGTGAACTCGGCCAGCCGGGGCATGAACAATGTCACCTGACAGGTTTTTTGCACAATATAGTAGGCGCTTGAAAATAACGCACAGCCGCCAAAGGCAAAAATCACCGCATTGGTGTGCAGCGGTCGTAAGCGGCCAAAGTGAAGCCAGGGTATGCCCATATTCATATCGGGCCAGATCAACTCGGCAGCGAGGATAACCCCCACCAACATACCGACGATGCCCCATACAATGGTCATGATAGCAAACTGCTTCACCACCCTTAAATTGTATGTGGGCGGCGTACTCGCAAGGCTAGCATCACTCATTTTATATTTCCCTGATGAGAAAGGATGAAAAAATTTACAAAGCTGAACTTTAAGCGGCGCAATTATTGGTTATTAGGCACCGCTGTAACATGACATATATCAACTCAACACTACCCTAAAAGGGACGTAATGATGATATTTCAAAATGCCTTATATAACTAACGGTTTTTATTCGCCGCGATGCGCAGTCGCAATGCATTGAGCTTAATAAAGCCCTCAGCATCTTGCTGGTTATAGGCACCGGCATCGTCGTCAAAAGTGGCAATGCGTTCATCGAACAAACTATCTTCCGACTTGCGTCCAATCACCGTGACATTGCCCTTATAGAGCTTTAAACGCACGACGCCATTAACATAGTGCTGAGACTCGTCGATCATCGTTTGCAGCATTTGCCGCTCTGGCGACCACCAGTAGCCGTTGTAAATTAGGCTGGCATAACGCGGCATTAACTCATCTTTTAAGTGAGCGACTTCCCTATCGAGGGTAATCGACTCAATAGCCCGGTGAGCCTTGAGCATAATGGTGCCGCCCGGTGTTTCGTAACAGCCGCGAGCCTTCATGCCCACATAGCGGTTTTCGACAATGTCGGCACGGCCAATACCATTGGCGCCACCAACTTCATTGAGCAATGTCAGCACTTCGGCTGGCGTCATCGCTTTGCCGTCGATGGCAACGATATCGCCTTTTTGAAAGCTTAATTCCATATAGACAGGTTTATCGGGGGCCGCCTCTGGCGAGACACTCCAGCGCCACATCGACTCTTCGGCTTCGGCCCAGGGTTCTTCGAGCACACCACCCTCATAGGAAATATGCAGCAGGTTGGCATCCATCGAATAAGGCGACTTCTTTTTGCCCCCGGCATAGTCGACGGGAATATTATGTTCGGCACAATAATCCATCAGCGTATCGCGCGACGTTAAATCCCACTCACGCCAGGGGGCGATCACTTTAACGCCAGGTTTTAAGGCATAGGCACCCAGTTCAAAACGCACCTGATCATTACCTTTACCGGTAGCACCGTGAGAAATTGCATCGGCACCGGTTTCGTTGGCGATCTCGATTAAGCGCTTGGCAATCAGCGGTCGTGCGATGGAGGTGCCCAGCAGGTATTCACCTTCATAGATTGTATTGGCACGAAACATTGGGTAGACAAAATCGCGCACAAACTCTTCGCGCAGATCATCAATGTAGATTTCTTCAATGCCCAGGGCTTTAGCCTTGGCTCGCGCCGGCTCAACTTCTTCACCCTGTCCGATATCAGCTGTAAAAGTCACTACCTCGCATTGATACGTTTCCTGCAACCAGCGAACAATTACCGAGGTATCGAGCCCACCGGAATAGGCCAAAACCACTTTTTTAATATCGGACACAAACAATCTCCTGGGAAAATATAGAACCAACTGAACAAGGGTAAATTCTAAACCTTGCACCGCACTTTTGATAGCGTTTGATACAGATAGAAGCCTGTCCCGCGCCGGGGCTTTCCGGTAGGATGGCCGCTCCCAATCAGCAAGCAAACCAGCCAGTACAAAAATGCCTACGACTCTCGACACACTTACCATCATTCAGCCCGATGACTGGCACCTGCATTTACGCGACGGCCCCGCCCTGCGTGACACTGTTCGTGATGCCGCCCGCCATTTTGCCCGCGCTATTGTTATGCCCAACCTGGCGCCGCCGGTCATCACCACCGAGCAGGCCGGCATCTATCGCCAGCGCATTCTTGCCGCTCGCCCTGAGAGCAATCATTGGCAGCCTTTAATGGTGCTGTATTTAACCGACAACACGCCGGCCGATGAAATTGACCGCGCCGTCGCCAGTGGTTTTATT
>QNFO01000380.1 GCA_003646355.1 Gammaproteobacteria bacterium | reverse complement strand
AGTCTTTGACGCCCTCGGCCAGGTACTCTTTGGCATTTCGCAGCTCACCCGCCTGGGCGATGCTGGAGGGGCAGTCGCCCTTGCCCATGGCGGCGATATCATTTTGCAGGTCGCGCAAGCCCATCTTCTGCATGATTTTCTGGGCGTAGAGGCTCTTTTGGGTGAAAAACCAGATGTCCGTGAGACCGACTTCGCGAGCGGCTTTTTTCATTTCGATGGCGAGGCTGGCGGTGTCGCCCTCCAGCAACATTTTGGCGAGCTCTGATTGAGCTTGTGGCACCTCGTTCTGCTCGCTCTTGACCTCTTGTTGGTCGTTTGCCTCATCACTAGCAGCTGCAGTGTTGTTGCTGTGGGGGTCGTTGGCGGCACTGAATGTGTCGAAGCTGAAGAATTGCTCGAAACACTCGGCGACTAAGTCTTGCTCGGTCTCTGATTTTGCCAGGCTGACCTGAAAGGCATTTTTTAGAATACTGCGATCGGCGTAGCCAACGAGGGCGACGGTGCGGCTAGTTTCGATGGTGTCAGAGGGCGACACATTAACGCCTGCCGCGCGGATCACCTTGTAAAAGTCTTCGAGGGTTTGCTGCATGCTGGTTCCTCGCGAAGCGCCGTTGCCTGTCGTAGAGCAGCGGCGATTCGCTATCGCTTAGCGCCCTGAGCGCTTGTGAGCCTTGTTAATAAAGGTGCGCAAGTGGTCGCCCATGGCGTCGATGTCGGTCTCAAATTTTAGCAGCACGTTGAGGGTCTTCTTGACCATAGCGGCATCGAGCTGCTCGCTGTGGAGAAGGAGCAGGGTTTTTGCCCAGTCGATGGTTTCTGAGATTGACGGCACTTTCTTGAGATCGAGTTCGCGCACTTGTTGCACGAAGCTGACCACCTCTTTGCGCAGGGTGTCGGAGAGCTCGGGTACGCGGCTGGTTAAGATGCGGCTTTCGAGCTTTTCATCGGGGTAGGGTACATAGAGATGCAGGCAGCGGCGCTTGAGGGCGTCACTCAACTCGCGGCTATTGTTGCTGGTGAGGAAAACCAGCGGCTTAATTTTAGCTTTGATGGTGCCGAGTTCGGGAATCGTCACCTGAAACTCGGACAGTATTTCGAGTAGAAAGGCTTCAAACTCTGGGTCGGACTTATCGACTTCATCAATCAGCAACACGCAGCCGAGCTCCTCGTGTAGCGCCTTATAGAGGGGGCGGGGCTCGAGGAAGGTCTCAGAGAAGAACAGGTCGTCGTGGCTGTGGATACGCTCCATCGATTGCTCGAGGCCGGTGGCGCCTTCCAGTAGCTCGCTGAGCTTGTCTTTTAATAGCTGGGTATAAAGTAGCTGCTTGGCGTATTTCCACTCGTACAGTGCTTTGGACTCATCCAGCCCCTCGTAGCACTGCAGGCGCACTAAAGGTACATCGAGAATTTGCGCCGTGGTTTTGGCTAGCTCGGTCTTGCCAACGCCAGCGGGGCCTTCGACCATAACGGGCTTTTGCAGGTTGTGGGCGATGTAAACGCAGGTGGCGATCTGCTCGCTGCAAATATACTTGGCGGCTTCAAAGCGCTGCTGTATATCATCAACTGAGGTGAATTTGTCTTTATAGAGTTCTTTCATACGGGCTTTGTACCTGTAATTTAAAGCTGTTGTTTAAAGTGCTTGGCGACTTGGTCTTATTTTCGTTGTTCGGCCAAAAAGCGATCGCATAAAGAGGCTGTGCGCGCCGCTGTGGCCTGTCGTCCGATATTGTTGAGTATTTGAATGTCGCCAGCGAGTTCGCGGAGGCCGGGGTACTCGTCGTGAAATTCAAATAGCATTGTTTGCGCTTGTCCAACCAGTGAGCGAAAGCCGATAATGAGCGGGGTCAGGTCGGGTATGCCCTCATGCTGATCAAGTTTGCTGGCGGCGATTATACCTAATTCTTTGGCTGATTCTGTGAGGCTAAGTAGTACACCCATTTTATTACGCTCGAAAGGCTTGCTAGAGGCTGAGCTGGCGTGTGCCAGATAGTCGAGCTGGGCTTGCATGGCGCCGGCAATGGGCGCCAGCATGAGGCTGTCTTCGAGGGTGCGCATCGGCAGTGATATCTCTTCAAAGGCCTGCCCGGCTGTGCCAATCAATGTGGCTGCGGGTATATGGCAGTCCGTAAAGACGATATTGCAGTGGCTGCTGGGTTGTAAGCCTTTAACGGGCTGGGGTGGCATGCGTTGCAAGCCGGTGCTGTTGGCGGGCACGAGGAAGGCTGAGAAGTGTTTGCGGGCCTGGGTTTGCTCGGTAATGGCGAGCACGATAAAGCGGTCGGCGTAGGGGCCGTGACTGACAAAGGCTTTCTCGCCATTGAGGACATAGCTCTCGCCTTGTTTGACGGCGTTGCAGCTTAGGTGCTTAGGGTGGGCGCCAACATTGGGTTCGGAGATGGCGAGAGCACAAAGTGAATCGCCGTTGAGAATAGCTTCGATGTAAGCGGGGTCGTGGTTACCCAGGATGCGAAGAAAATGAGATTTAAGAAGTTGGCCTATCCAGGTCATCGTCAGGCCCAATGAATGGTGGTGGCGTGTCATGATGTAGCCGCATAGAGCGATGTCTTGGTAAGGGAGGGCTACTGTCGGACTTGTGGTGAATTGCTGGAGAAGGCTCTGGT
>QNFO01000379.1 GCA_003646355.1 Gammaproteobacteria bacterium | reverse complement strand
TGCCACTGGCACTGAGCTGCTTGATGTTTTCTTTAAGGGTGCGTTGACTTGCTGAATTATCCAGCGCCCCGTAAACGCCATTTTCAATCAACAGTACGGCGTCGTCCGCACTCACCACTGCCAGGCAGTCGCGAAGGGCGCTGTTGTCGAAGGCTGATTTATTCACTGTGTGTAATAGCATTAAAAACTCAAAATACTTTTGCTAGTGGCGAGAAGCTTTTGCACCTGGGTAGTGCTAATGATTTTGCCGGCATTGATATCTGAAGGTGTCAGGTTTCTTTGCTTGAGGGAGTTTTCGTCCACCCAGATAGTATCAACGTCATAAAGCGGCAGGGCACTGGCCATCGCAGCCTGGTTTTTGCAGTCGATAGCGCCACTATTTTGCGACGTCAGTAACTGCCACACACCCTCGTTAATATAAAGCACGCTGGTTTTTGCACCCATAGCGCCACAAGCCAGGGCAGCCTCGAGTCCCTCTCGCGCAAGGGCGTTACCGTAGGGCGCGTGGCGGAACACCAGTAGAATGTCTTTGTCTTCTGGCTTGTCAGTCTGCGGCTTATCCAAAAGTAATTACCCGGTCAGCGTTGAGGCTGGCATCGACCAGTTGCCCCAGCCCCGATAATTCGTGGCCGTCGTTGAGGTTGCCACCTGTTTTGCCGAGTCTTTTCGCCTCTTGTTCGCTGAGCACCCCGCGCCGGGCGGCGGCGGCGATACACACGACGGAGTCGAGCTGGTGTTGCTCGATTAGCTCGCGCCACTGCTGGGGAAGGCTGTTTTCATCTTGCGCTGTGCTAACCAGAGCGGAGGCATTGTGTACCCCGTCGTGGTAGAAAAATAGCCGGTAAATACCGTGCCCACTCGCCAGCGCGGCACGGGCAAAGCGTAGGGCGCTGGCCGATGCCTGGGTGCTGTAGGGTGGACCTAAGATGAGTAGTGCAAAGTTCATAGGGCGTGTCGTTTTGTAAGTAGCTTTGCGAGCGCTGGTTGCTGGGCATTCTAACAAATCCTGTAAACAGATTTATTCTGACATGTGGCCGGGTTTGACTTTACGCTTGTGTGATAAATGCAGGGTGTTGATTTTAGCTATCTGGACTAGCGTTTTAGCTTGAGGCTAAATCGGTTAATCCGTAGAAAAAATGTACGCCCACCGGCTATTCCTACTTTCGTGCCCACAGCTTGGCCCAGGGTTTAGCGCTAATGCCATGGAGGAGGATGCTGAGCATGATGGTAAACACAACGGTAGTGGTAATGATATCGCCGTGGGGTAAATTGATGTCGATTACCATGATGGCAAAGACGATCGTCGCCAGGCCTCGGGGGCCAAACCAGCCCAAAAACAACTTGCCCTCTGTACTGACTCCCGTGCCTGCGAGTGAAATAAAAATGGGCAACATACGCAATAGTGTAAGGCTGAGCACGGCATAGCCAAAAATCGGCCAGGTAAGATTGGGCAGGGCTTTTCCTGCAACAGCGGCACCGAAGAGAACCCAGGTAATTAATTGAAAGGCATCACTCATGCCCTCCCCAAAGTGCAACAAATCCTCATGCTCCCCTTTTAGCCGATAGCCAAATAATAGTCCCCCGCAAAATGTCGCGATAAAACCACTGCCGCCCAGAGACTGAGCCGTGGCAAAGGTGGTAATGGCCAGGGCAAAAACCGTTAGCTGTATCCAGGCTGTGCCCAGCCAGCCTTGTTTGCGAGTGAAACGCAGTAAATGGACGCTAGTCGCCGCCAGTACAACACCGACGAGCAGACCTATACCCAGCTCAGTTAGCAGGTGGCTCAGTGCGAGTTGATAACCGGAAGCGTGAGTGGCCTTCTCAATGGCAAGCGCTATCAGAACCAGTAGTATCGGCACACAAATACCGTCATTAAGGCCGCTTTCAAAGTTCAGGCCCTGGCGTAAATTAGCGGGAATGGCTTCTTCTTTGAGTACGGCTTGCCCCAATGCGGCATCGGTGGGGGCTAAAATAGTGGCAAGTATCGCCACCTCTATAATTGACAGCTCACCGAACAGTAAGACGCCTGCACCGAAGCCGAGTAAGAGCGTCAGAGGTAGCCCTATTGCCAGCATGCGCATTGGAATCTGGCGGCGCAAAGCTTTAAAGTCGGCCCCCGCTGCATCGTTAAAAAGTACCAGTGCCAGGGTGAGTTCTGCCAATGTTTTTAGCATGCCCCTTTGCATCTCCAACGACAGTATGTCGAGGGCCCGCGGCCCGATCAGAAAACCAAAGAGAACGAAGACAATAGGCCCGCTGATCCACGATTTTTCGATTAAGCCTGCAATACTACTGAATACGAGTATGGCCCCTGCGATCAGCGCTAGATCTAGATACATAGTAGAAACGTCCTGTTTAAACCCCTTGGTAATTGTTAATCTTACTAGCATGTCGATTGAAATGTGATGACTTTAATAAAGGAGAATAACCATCAGCACGCTAGAAATAAGACCCTCGAGTTACGACTTCACTGAAATACACGATGCCATGCAACGCTATGTTGATGACAACCTGGTCAGCGGTTTGTCGGCGGTGATTTTAAAAGGCACTGATGTTGTCGATGTGAAGACCTGGGGCTATATGGACATCGAAGCCCAAACCCCGATGCGCGACGATGCTATTTTCCG
>QNFO01000378.1 GCA_003646355.1 Gammaproteobacteria bacterium | reverse complement strand
TGACGAGGGCTTCCAGCCCAAGCCCTTAATCTTTGAGTTTTATCGCGTGGTAAAAACGGCTGATAGCTACATCACGACAATTATTGTTGGCGATGTCGAGTTCAAGGCCGCCTGTAAGGCCCTCGATATGCCGGAGTTATTGGCAGACCCTCGCTTCAATACCTTGATGGAACGTTTTACCAATTACGGTTTAATGCTTAATGTCATTGAGAAAAAAGCCATTTCAATAAGCACGGCCGACCTGGTCGCACGTATGGAAGCCGAAGGCGTGCCTTGCGGTGCGATTAACACTTTTGACGAAGTGCTGGATGATCCGCGTGTTGCTCATTCAGGTTCTATTATCGAGTTCGACCATCCCCGTGGTGGGCGTATGCGCCAGGCTCGCCCGCCTGCCGTTTTTAATGGCGAGCCAGCCGGTGTGCGCCTGCCGTCACCGGCATTGGGTGAGCACACTGATGAACTGTTGGGCTCTATCGGCTGTAGTGCTGATGAGCTGGCTAATTTGCGCAAGGCGGGGGTGATTGCTTAGTAAGCTGTTGAGGGGGTGGATGTTCAAATTCGTCCCTGTCGACCTCACCTTCGTGCCACTTTTTGTTTGAGAGGGCGGTTGCGGTGCGTGTAATCAGTTAAAATACGCGCCGGTAATCATCTTGGGCAATGACGTGGACAATGAGGCACAGACGCTAGACCATGCTGCGCCCATCGCCAAAGTGCGCAGGTGGCTGCAGGAGGTGGTGATTGGCTACAACTTCTGCCCCTTTGCCCAACGTGAATTTGATGCCGGGCGCGTGCGTTATCGCGTCTTCGAGGGTCGTAAAAGCAAAGGCGCCATTGCCGCGATTCTCGATGAACTGCACTTTCTCGATGAGCACAGCGAAATCGAAACCACATTGCTGATACTCGCCGATGGTTGGCGTGATTTTTATGACTATCTGGCACTGCTGGATACGGCTCAACAAGCGCTGGATGATGCCGGTTACGAAGGTGTCTATCAGTTGGCGAGCTTTCATCCCGACTATGTTTTCGCCGACGAGGCCGTCGATGATGCCTCTAATTATACCAATCGCTCCCCCCTGCCTTTGCTGCATCTTCTGCGTGAAAGTAGTATTGAACGAGCTATTGCCAGTGATCCCAATGTTGATCAAATTCCCGAGCACAATAAGCAATTAGCCCGTGCCAAAGGCAGCGATTTTTGGCGTGCCCTGTTAGTAAAAATTGATTCCTAGTTTTTTGTAAGTTTTTTTAAGTCTTTAAAGGTAGCTTGAAATGTTAAAAGATCTGAACCTGCATCATGGTTTACAGAAGGCTTTGGCCGCGCTGAAGCTGACCGCGCCGACCGATGTTCAAGCACAGGTGATTCCCGAAGCACTATCCGGGCGTGATCTTCTGGTTAGTGCCAAAACCGGTAGCGGCAAAACCCTGGCCTATTTAATCCCCAGTGCTCAGCGCATTTTGTCTGAAGAACAAGATACCAGTGCCGGCACCTTGGTGTTGGTTTTGGTGCCGACGCGGGAGTTGGCTCGGCAGGTCGAAAAACACTTTGCTCCGCTGGGTAAAAATACCGGCTTGCAAGCGGGAGTAATCATTGGCGGCAGCGATTTCAAATATCAAAAATCACTGCTGCGTAAAAATCCGGAGTTTGTTATCGCGACACCGGGTCGCTTGGTGGAGCTGATCAAGGTTGGCAGCGTCGACTTAAAAGCCCTGCAAACCCTGGTGATTGACGAGGCTGATCATATGCTCGACATGGGTTTTCGCGCCGACGTACTGAGCATCGTTGAGGCTTGTGCGCCTGAGCGGCAAACCTTATTGCTCTCGGCCACCCTGCGCCATAGCGGCGTGACCCGTATCGCCAGTGAAATCCTTCGTGATGCTACACAAATAACAGTGGGCAGCGAACGCAGTCGCCATGTGCACATTCATCAACAGGTGATATTGAGCGACGACAAAAGCCATAAAGAAAAACTGCTGGTTCACCTACTTAATTCCAATGCCGATGTCGATAAGGGTCGAACTCGCAAAGAGGTGGTGTCAGAGCCTGCTAATGCGCCCCTTGAAACGAGTGAGGCGCAGGTGTCTCCCGTCAAAGAAAACGAGGAGACATCACCGTGGGGCAATGCCAAAATAAAGGTGAGGCCGCGTCAAATCGATGCTGATTCTGAGAAGGTTGAGCAAGCAGCGTCTGAACAAATAGCGTCTGAACAAGGTGAGCCCGTGGGCACCAGTTCCGCGCCCAGCAACGATCGAAAGTCACTCATATTCACCAATAAGCGTGTCACTGCCAATCAGCTGAGCGCCTTACTGCGCTACCACAAGTTTCGTGCTGGGGTACTGCACGGGGAGCTGAGCCAGGAAGAGCGCAATTTCATGGTCACCCAGTTTTCCGAGGGCAAAATAAACGTGCTGGTGGCCAGTGATGTGGCGGCGCGAGGCCTGGATGTTAAAGATATCGATACCGTGATTAACTTTGATTTCCCCCGGGGTGTCGACGACTATATTCATCGTATTGGCCGCACGGGTAGAGCAGGGCGAGAGGGGCTGGCGATTTCTTTTGTCAGTGCCAACGACTGGAATTTAATGGCGGCCATTGAGCGCTATACCGAAACGGCCTTTGAGCGGCGCACGGT
>QNFO01000377.1 GCA_003646355.1 Gammaproteobacteria bacterium | reverse complement strand
TGCCAGCTTAATGGTGATCGAAAATCCCGAGCGTCTTGGCCTCGCCCAATTGCACCAGCTGCGCGGACGAGTGGGGCGGGGCAGTGTCGCCAGCCATTGTGTACTGCTGTACAGCACACCACTTTCGCGACAGGCCAAAGAACGCATTACCATTATGCGCCAGACTAACGATGGCTTTGAGATTGCCGAGAAAGATCTCGAACTACGCGGCCCCGGTGAAGTGCTGGGCACCCGGCAAACCGGCGATGTGGATTTGCGTATCGCCGACTTGCAGCGCGATGCACATTTGCTCGATGAAGTGAAAGAGCGGGCGCAAGACATCATCAAGCATCACCCCGAACTGGTAACGCCGCTGATTCGCCGTTGGCTGGGTGAGCGAGAGAGTTACGGACAGGTTTAGTTCAGCCTATTTTTTGAATCCACGTTTGAAAGGTTTTTATGCGACAAGTTTTTGGTGACAAGCCTCTAAAGAGCTACCGGCTGTGGCTGCTTATCGGCTTTCTTAGCTACACCCTGGGTGGCTTTCTGTTACTACCCTACGTGGTGAAAACCCAGCTCATTAAATTTGTTAACGGCACACTGCAGCAAAAAGCCCATCTTGAAAGCGCCAGCTTTAACCCCTTTTTATTGCGTTTACGTTTACAGAACCTGCAGCTCACCACGCCCGAACAAGCCCCCTTGCTTGGGTTCGGTGAGCTGGTGGTCGACTTTGATACTTTTGGCCTGTTTAAAGGTGCCTGGCAATTCAGCACTATTAGTCTCAACGAGCTTGAGGTTTTTGCTGAAATAGACAGTGCGGGAAAGCTCAATCTAAACAGGCTTATACCGCCCTCGAGCGGCGCTGTGACGCCACCCGAAGAAACGGCCTCCGGCCCCTTGCCGCGTTTGATTCTGGAAAATATTGCCATCAGCCAAAGTCGTGTCCACTTCAAGCAACTCGATAGAGCCGAGCCTTTTAATCTCAACCTGAACACGCTGAATTTCAATATTGTCCATTTCAGCACCTTGCCGGAGGACGGCGGGCAATTCAGTTTTGATGCCAAACTCAGCGACAGTGAAAGTCTGGAATTTAGCGGCGCCCTACAAGTCGAACCCCTGGCGCTTACCGGGCATATCGGCCTCAACAATATTGAACTCAGCCGTGGTGGTGACTACCTGCAGGAGTTGCTGCTATTCAGCATTAACACGGGCACGCTATCGCTTAACAGTGATTTTGCGCTGGATAAATCAGGCCCCGATGACGGCCTGGCTCTGCAGGTGACGGATATGGGTATCGCTGTGCAGCAATTGCGGCTCGACACTCTGGCCCCTGTCGAACCTCTACTTAGACTCGACAGCATTAGCCTCAACAAAGCGAGCTTCGCCTGGCCCGACCAAATTGCGATTGCCGAGTCACTGGTGGTCGACAAAGGATCTGTGCACAGTTGGCTGACGGCCGATAAGGTGTTTAATTACAGCCAGCTCGTTAACAATACTGACGCTCAAGCAAAGCAGAGCCCGGACAGCGATGCACCAACAGAAGCTAGACCCCTGCAACTTCGCCTTGAAGAAATACAATTAAAAGCCCTGCAACTCAGTTTTGATGACCGCTCCCTTAGCGAGCCAGCGCCTCAAAGCGTCGATATTGTCGATCTCAGACTAAGCCCCTTTACCCTTGAACAGGATGCCGAATTCGACCTGCAAGCCCAGCTCACGATTAATGCCACGGGCAAAACCACCATCGCCGGCAAGGTTGGCGCCATGCCGCCGATGGCCGCACTCGCTATTGGTCTGCGGGAGATACCCCTGCCGCCAATTAACAGCTACCTGCACGACTCCATCCGACTTAATCTCACCCAGGGCAGTGTCGACGCCGACCTGCAACTCGACTACCAAAATAAGGCCAGCCAAGCGCTGGCCCTGCGTGGCGATATTGATATCATGCAGCTCGACACCTTCGACCTCGCCGATCAGGAGAAGTGGATCAACTGGCAGAATCTGGCCATCGACGGCCTCGACTTACAGCTCGAACCGGCCAGCCTGAACATCGCCAGCATTGAATTGCTTAAACCCTACTTTGATGCGATCGTCTTCGAAAATAGCGAAACACGTCTCTTTCGCATGTTAGTACCCGCCGTTAAACAGCCCCCGGCAAGCAGTGGCACAACAACTAACAATAAGACAGAAAACAGTAGTTTCCCCATCACTATCGCTAAATTTAAGCTGATTGATGGCACCATGGACTACAAAGATTTCAACCTGCCCCTCAACTTCGCGACCCATATTCACAGCCTTCACGGACAGGCGGTGGATATATCAACTGTCTCAAGTAAGCCCACTGAACTGGTTCTCGATGGCAGAATCGATCAATACGGCAAGGCGAAAATCACGGCGGCGAGTCAACTCAGCGCCCCCCATGCCTTCAGTGAAATCAAACTCGATTTGAGCAATATTGATATCACCAGCGCCAGCTCGTACTCCGGCAAGTTTGCCGGCTACGCCATCGACGCAGGCACACTCGGGCTCAATCTCGACTACCGCATTGAGCAGGGACAAATGCACGGCGACAATCACCTGCTACTCGAGCAACTAACCCTGGGCGAAGCCGTCGACAGCCCCGATGCGCTCAGCCTGCCTTTAAAACTGGCG
>QNFO01000376.1 GCA_003646355.1 Gammaproteobacteria bacterium | reverse complement strand
TCGATAGAACCGTCATCATGAGTGACGACATCATCAGCACCCAGATCCAGAGCCGCGTCCATAATCTGCTCTTCATCACCACCCGGCGCATAACTGATCTGTCCGGTGCGGGTGAACAAATAGGCTACCGAACCATCGGTGCCCAGGTTGCCGCTGCGCTTGGTAAAAGCATGGCGCACATCGCCCACGGTGCGATTGCGGTTGTCGGTCAGGCATTCCACGAGTACGGCGATGCCACCGTGGCCATAGCCTTCGTAGGTGACTTCTTCGTAATTTTCACCCTCACCGGTACCGGCACCACGGGCAACCGCCTTGTCGACGGTGTCCTTTTTCATATTGGCGCCGAGGGCTTTGTCGATGGCGGCCCGCAGACGTGGGTTGTCATCCGGGCTGGGGCCACCGGCTTTAGCCGCCACCACTAACTCACGAATTAACTTGGTAAAAACCTTACCTCGCTTGGCGTCCTGTGCCGCTTTGCGATGTTTGATATTTGCCCACTTACTGTGACCGGCCATAAGGTTGCGCCCCTAGCTTTCTTCACTTTTTGGTTTTTCGCTTTTGGTTTTTTCTCGCAAACGAATATTCAGCTCGCGCAATTGTTTGCTATCCACCAGGCCCGGCGCATCTGTCATCAAACACTGTGCCGACTGGGTTTTCGGGAAGGCGATAACGTCGCGTATCGACGCCGCGCCCACCATCAACATAATCAGGCGGTCGAGACCAAAGGCGACACCCGCATGCGGGGGGCAACCGTATTTCAGCGCCTCAAGCAAGAAACCAAACTTCTCTTTCTGGTCCTCTTCATTAATAGCCAGCACTTCAAAAACCGCTTTCTGCATCGCGCTCTCGTGGATACGCACCGAACCACCACCCAGCTCCGTGCCATTCAGCACCATGTCATAGGCTTTTGACAGTGCCGCACCCGGATCGGCAAGCAATTCATCGACTGAACATGAAGGCTGAGTAAAGGGGTGGTGTAAGGGCGTCCAGCTACCACTATCGGTTTTTTCAAACATCGGAAAGTCGATCACCCACAGCGGTGCCCATTCGCAGGTGTACAGCTCGAGGTCAGCACCAAGCTTACAGCGCAGTGCCCCCAGTGCTTCAGAAACAATCTTGCCCTGGTCGGCACCGAAGAAAATCAGGTCGCCGTCTTCTGCCTGCAAGCGGTCGAGCAATTGCTGACGCACTTCATTGGGCAGGAATTTAACGATGGGCGATTGCAAGCCCTCTTCAATATCGGTCTTGTCATTAACCTTGATATAAGCCAAACCGCGTGCGCCGTAGATGCTGACAAACTTGGTGTAGCCATCAATCTTTTTGCGACTCAGTGAATTGCCACCCGGCACTTTCAGCGCGGTAACACGACCAGCGGGGTCGTTGGCCGGAGCCGAGAACACCTTGAAATCAACATCCTTCATCAAATCTTTGACTTCAACCAGCTCGAGGGGAATGCGCAAATCGGGCTTATCACTGCCAAAGCGATGCATCGCTTCGGCGTAGGTCATTATTGGGAAAGTACCCAATTCGACCTTGTGCAGTGTCGAAAACACTTGGCTAATCATCTTTTCCGAGATCGCCATAATCTCTTCATCGCTAACGAAGGAGGCCTCAATATCGATCTGGGTAAATTCGGGCTGACGATCGGCGCGAAGATCTTCGTCGCGGAAACACTTCGCCACCTGGTAGTAACGGTCAAAACCCGAGACCATCAACAGCTGTTTAAAGAGCTGGGGCGACTGGGGCAAAGCAAAGAACTTACCTTCGTGGGTGCGACTCGGCACCAGGTAGTCGCGAGCACCCTCGGGGGTTGCACGAGTCAGGATCGGCGTTTCAATATCGAGAAAGCCAGAGTCGTCGAGAAAGTTGCGCAATGCCGAGGTCACCTTGGAGCGAAAGTAGAGGTGCGACTGCATCTCGGGGCGACGCAGATCGAGAAAGCGATGCAACAAGCGCACCTCTTCACCCACCTTGGTGTGCTCGTCGAGCTGAAAGGGCGGTGTTTCAGAGGCATTAAGCACTTCTACATCGGTGGCATAAATCTCAATTTCACCGGTCTTCATTTGCGGGTTGATGGTTTCAGCACTACGCGCTCGCACTCGCCCGGTGATTTTCAATACATACTCACCGCGCACACTGTCGGCGGTATTGAAGTGCTCGCCGCTGTCTGGGTCGCAGACAATCTGCACAATGCCCTCGCGGTCACGCAGGTCGATAAAAATCACACCGCCATGGTCGCGACGACGATCAACCCAGCCACATAAAGTGACCTCCTGATCCAAAAAGGTAGTATCGAGTAAACCGCAATAGCTCGAACGCATAATGTCTCTTTTCCTAAATATCGATCTGTAAATTAAATGATGGGGAAGACGTCATTTGAAAACCCGCTAGCAGCGACTTATTCAAATGTCCTTAGCTACTACTTTGATGCCGATTTTTTGCTGCCATCCGAGCTAGCGGCTTTTTTTGAACTGCCGCTGTCGCCAGATTTCGAGCTAGCTTTAGAGTCACCCTGTGAGGAGCCACCGCCCGCCAGGTTTTTCTTTTTGTCGCCGGTTTTAAAGTCGGTCTCATACCAGCCGCTACCGCTGAGCCGAAAGGCACTGGCGGTCACCTGCTTCTTTAAAGCCTGC
>QNFO01000375.1 GCA_003646355.1 Gammaproteobacteria bacterium | reverse complement strand
TGGCCATAACTGATCAGTAGATCCGAGGCCGACGCCAGCGTCCCGTATCGCCATCCGAAATCTCCGGAAAAGGTATATGTAACCCCGGCGGAAGCCACCGTTCCCAGGCTAAAATCCATTCCGCCGGTAATCGCGGGTGCACCGACCGCCTGGTTCACATTCATTGCGGCAAACCCATCGCCCTCGATTCCGGCAATACTCCCATCCGTGACAATTCCCGGACCAGTAAGCCCGAACTGCGCACCCCATGAGGCCGAATAAGGATTTGAAAACCCGGAATTGAAGCCCTCGCTCCAAACGATCGACGCCGAGGCGGTACCCGCCACCAGCGCCATGATCATGCATACTGCCATTGTTTTCTTCATCTGTTTTCTCCTTTGTCTAGTTTGCGTTCCGGCATCGCACCCGTGCCATACCTACTATTCATATTTGCAGAAAACCATAACGGCAAAAACACTACTGGTAATATCCTGCCAGAAAACCCAACGATTCTGCCAAACCCGCCCCGGCGAAACAGGCCACCCCGATCATGATTGTACATAACGCCGCTGCTTTTTTCATCCGCCAACTCCTGCCATCGGAAATCCGCTTGTCTCCTTTCGATGCCCGATTAACCAATCCTAGTAAATAAGGGTTTTGGGACGGGAGGGGAAAGTCCGCGTGCAGGTTTTGTCCATATAGTTGCCCACCGAAAGCTTCTTTAGGTTTTCCAGATTTTCAACCAGCCATTTACTCGAGCTTTCCACCGCAATCGTCTCCCCGCGCTCATCCTTGACCGTTACCAGACAACCGGCATATTTTTCGCCGAACTCCCGCGAATAGTACCAGTATATGACATACTTATGGAGCACCACCTTTCTATCGCTGCGAAACTCGAAGAAACGCTGTTCCGCCCGGGCCGGGTTGAAAGCGAATTGCTGGCGGTCGAGGAGAAGGTGTTTGTCGCCCCCTCGCTGGCTGCCAACCACAAACATTTCAACCTGGAGTTCATGGTTGTATTCGCCCGGACTCGTCTGCTTGAGCTGGACGCCAAAGTGTCCCCATTCTTCAGAGGGACGTTCCCAGTACTCGATATCGTAGAAGCCCCCGGAAAAAGTCTCCTGCCGAAAGTTTTTCAGGAAATTAATGTCAAGATCCGGCGGACTCGCCAGCTCGGCATATTCGATATCTTCGCCGGAAAGCTGTTCCTTGGGAACCTTGCGTGTTTTCCCCCTGCCGTTTTTCAACACCACCTTCCCACCAAAAATGTTTACGAACTCCGCCTCCAGGGTGCGGCCATCCGCCATGGTCCACATCCGCATCCCGTTGGCGGCGGAATCGTCCGTCACAGACGGTGCTACCGGATCGGGATCCTCCACCTTGGGAGTCGGCGCCTTGCCGGAAACATCATAGTCGCAAAATACCGGTCCGTTGGTCAGGGAAATCTCACCCTCGGGAAGCTCCCTGTAGATGATGTCCAACAGATCGTGCGACAGCTCGGCGGTTTTAAAGGCCGGGAGGATCGGCCCACCTTGCCGGTTGCGTTCGTATTCCACGCCCTCCACCTCGACGGCCAGATAAAAGCTGCCGGCGCCGCCATTGTCGCCAATGAGGATCTCCATATCCAGCGGCTCCCCGGGTTCGAGCGTGATCCAGTCCCCAACCACGGATCGGTTGTTCCCGATGTAGTATTTACGGGAGTCCGCCGAGTCCGAAACCCAAAGTTTCCCGATGATCCTCCGGTCAAGAGGTGGATGCGGCCAATCGAACGCGAGGACAAGTTCGCCATCCACCCGTACCGCCATGAACTCATCGGCCATGCCCCACAACCGGAAGGTGATGGCCTCTTTGTGAACCAGCTCGCCCTTGTAGTGCACCATCCAAAGCGCACCGACGGAATCCTCGTCGCTGAACGATACCGGGGCAATGGATGAGTATGTCACCGGAACCACGAGATTTGTTGCATACAGCTTCCGGGGCGAACGGTAGCAGCGCGAAAAAACGGAGAGATCCCAGCCCCGAAGCAGGAATTTATGGATTAGATTCCGCCAGGCTTCACCCGATGTATCCACCGGGAGAGTGCGGCCCTCGCGGTCGCGCTTGGAGTCGTAGAAGGTCCCCACAAAGTCGTTTCCAATACTTTGCCCGGCCCCGAACATGGTTACCTCTCCAAGATCCGGCAGCATGTCGAAACCGCCGATATCGCCGCCAAAACCTTCGCCCATTCCTGACATTTCCGGCAACTGGATATCGGGCATGCTCGCCCGGTCGACTTTGGTCACGATGCGCGTGGTCGATTTGGGCTTGGAGGTTCTCTTCACCTTCACCTTCGGCTTGCGCAGTTTCATCTTTGGCCGCTCGACCGCCGTGGGCGGTTCGAATTTCTGCTCCTCCTTCTTCACCACCGTAAAGACCACCAGCATCCCGGCCAGCAGGAACAGCCCAACGTGGATCAGGATGCTCAGCACCACCGCGCTGGGCATCCCCTTGACCATCTTGGGGTTTTTCTTAAAGACCTGTTTCATCTATATCCACCCTTTCATCGCAAGCTCTGACGATGCAGTACATCACTCCCCCCTAATATACTCCTGCTGTTCTTGCGGTTTCATACATCGCCACCACATTTTCGGAGGGCGAGTTGTCCTGAAGAGAATG
>QNFO01000374.1 GCA_003646355.1 Gammaproteobacteria bacterium | reverse complement strand
GTTCCTAAATCGCTATAGCCTTGCAGGCCGTATTGGCAGCCTTGCTTTTGGGCCGATTATCGCTCTGGTAATGTTTCTAATATTTACCTCTTTTGGTGCTTATAAAGACTATCAGCAGAATGTGCAGATTGAACGCCTTGCTGAAATTTCTAAATTGGTTGGAAATACAATACATGAGACTCAAAAAGAGAGAGGTCTTAGTGCTGCTTTCATTGGTGCTGAGGGCTCCGAAGATACTGAAGAATTGCTAAAGGCTCAGTGGTCTCTAACGGATCAGTCCGTTGAAAACTTAACTGAAGCCCTAAGTGGTGATCTGGATGCTTATGGGGATAAGTTTGTTGCGACAGCCGATACAGCTAATGAAACTTTAGGGAAATATCAAGAGCTTCGAGACTTTGTTGTAAGTATTGATTTTCGCGCGTTTAAACGGGAAGTAGACAGGCGAGAAGCATTGCTCTATGTCGAGAGGAATGTTTTGACTCCACTAGTCCCTTTAGCAGATGAGGCTGGCGCTCGTTTCGCGAAGTTAGAGGGTGATTTAGCTGCCTTAGTGGATCAGATGCTAGGGCTAGCATCGAGTGCAGAAATGAGCGCGAAACTCTCATCATTATCAACATTGCTAAAAGTAAAAGAGATGAGTGCAAATGAACGTGCTCTCGTCGTTACCGCCTTTAGTGATGGTCTTTTTACGCCTGAATCTTATTCTGAATTCCTCCGTTTAAAGGGTGCTCAAGATACCTTCCTAGCAGTTTTTCACAGTAGTGCAACTACAGCAAATAATGAAGCGTATGAAAATACTGTGACTGGGGATGCTGTTGTTGATGCCGAAGATGTACGTATTTTCATTACCGATATGGAAGGTGGAGATATGACAGGATCAGGTTATAGCGGACTTGATTGGTATGACATGTCAACGCGAAAAATTAATTTAATTAAATCAGTTGAAGATATTGTCACTGCAGATATTGTGACTGATGCAAGTGAGAAAGCTTCAGCTGCATTTACTAAGGTATTAATATTTGGCATCGTCGCTGTTGTCGTCGCCCTCCTTACATTTTTTGTCTTCATTGTCTCCAGAAGTATTTCGAAGCCACTTGGGCTGATGAATGAGGCCATGTTGAGTTTGGCTGACGGTGATATGAATGTTGTTGTTCCGTGCCTGGGTTACGGCTCTGAAGTGGGCCAAATGGCAAGTGCTGTTGATAACTTCAAACAAGGGCGTATTGAACGACTTCGCCTCGAAGAAGAAGCGAAAGAGGCTGAGAAAGTTACACGCCAGCGTGAAGAGGAGCAGAGAGTAGAGTCAGAAAAGGCAAAGCAAGCAGAGCAGGATAGGGAGCTTGAAGCAGGTCGTCGTCGCGAGGCGAGAGCCGAAAAGCTGGAGTCAAGGATTGCCGAGTTTGATCAAAGTATTCTGCAGAAAATGAGCTCTTTTAATACAGCAATTACCGAGATGGAACAAGCTGCAGTGACTTTGTCTGATACAGCCCAGCAAACGGAAACACAAAGTGTTGCTGCAGCGACGGGAGCATCTGAGGCTTCACAAAATGTGCAGACGGTAGCTGCGGCAAGTGAGGAAATGGCTTCTACAGTTGCAGGTATTAACGAGCAAATGAATCATTCTGCTCAGATTACCGGGCAGGCGATGGACACTATTGATTCGACTGCTAAAATTGCCGTTGAGTTGCAAAGCTCATCTCAGAACATTGGTAATGTTATTGATCTGATCAACGAGATTGCTGAGCAGACAAACCTCCTTGCTTTGAACGCTACTATTGAGGCTGCGCGTGCCGGTGATGCGGGTAAAGGCTTCGCTGTTGTTGCCTCCGAAGTTAAAGAGTTATCCAACCAGACATCATCCGCAACTAATGATATCTCTGAGCACATCAAGCGCTTGCAAGAAATTAGTGCAAGTGTGGTGATTTCTGTAGAAAAGACTCGAGAGGCATTAAAGGAAAACTCCGAAGTTGCACTTAATGTCACGGGCGCTGTTGAACAACAGGCCTTAGCTACTCAGGAGATCTCGCAAAATATCCAACAGGTTGCGACCGGGACAGCTGATGCCAGTAGTCAAATCACTCAGGTGCAAGGTGGAGCGGCAACAGTGCTTCGCTCATCTGAGCAGGTGCAGGTTTCTTCTGCCAGTTTGGCTGGGGATAGTCAGGAGTTGAAGTCGACAATCGAAGAGTTTCTTTCAGATATTCGTGAAATCTAATAGTCGATTGCGCCCTGCTTGTTAAAGGGGCGCAGTATTTCTGCATAACACTGAGTCTCTTACCCCAGCCCTTTTTATTCCTGCTTGCTGTTGAGCTTTCACTGCTTATCCCACTACCGTAACGCCTTCATCACTCTATTAGCCTAAAGTATTGGCTTCAGTGTAAACGTTGTCTTTTATGGGAATGCGTAATAGTTTTTCGTTTTCAAAGGGGTTTCGCCTTGCCTGGCAAGATCAAAAAGAATCTAAATAATAAACAAGCTGAAGCCTATGGTTTCTGGAAAACCGTGCTCATTGTACTCTGTGGTCATTTGGGTGTGAGAAACACAGAACAGCGCAAAACTGACTTTGAGAGGGCGAACGGTGTGCATGTTTTTGCCGTTGCAGTGATGTATTTTTTGCTGGTAATTATCGCATTGATT
>QNFO01000373.1 GCA_003646355.1 Gammaproteobacteria bacterium | reverse complement strand
TTGCCATTTTTGGGGTAGTGGGGTTTGATTCTCTTTTCCAGTCTTTCCCAGGGGATCAGCTGTTCCATTTGCACCAGGAATTTTTCTCGCCGCGTGGTGCGGCGTTTCTGGGTATATTCGGCTCCGGCAAAGCTGATTTGATCCATGTTCTTGTCCCCGAGAAGAGTGAATCTATTTTAATGGATTGTAGGGACTTATTCAGAGGTTCCTTAGTACGTAATAATAAAAGCACGTAACTCTAAAAATAATAATACCCCGATGGGAGCTGCTTTATGGACTTAAGGTTACAGGGCAAAACCGCATTAATTACCGGAGGCTCAAAAGGCATTGGCAGAGCCATCGCCGCGTGCCTGGCTGAAGAGGGTTGCCATCTACATCTGGCGGCTCGTAATGCCGAAGATCTGGAAACCTGTGCTAGCGAGTTGAGGGCTAAATACAGCGCGACTGTGACTATTCACCCCATGGATTTAAGCGTCGGCGACAATGCTGTCGCCCTGGTTGCCGCCTGTGCCGATGTCGATATTCTGGTAAATAATGCGGGGGCGATAGCCGCTGGTTCCATTAGCGATATTGACGAAGCCACCTGGCGCGGTGGCTGGGATTTGAAAGTCTACGGCTTTGTGAATTTAGCACGGGAAATGTACCGGGCCATGAAGGCGCGGGGCCATGGCGTAATACTCAATGTTATCGGTATTGCCGGTGGCGAAGTCACTGAGTTCAATTATATTGCAGGCACCACGGGCAATGCCGGTTTGGCTGCCTTTACCCGCGCCATGGGCGGCGGTAGTCCTGCTGATAATATTCGTGTGCTGGGCATTAATCCGGGGATGACGGCGACAGAAAGGCTGGTCAATTTAATGCGACAGAACGCCACGAATAAAGGCCTCGATCCCGATGACTGGCGACAGCTCACAGCGACAATGCCCTTTGGCCGTCTTGCCGAGCCGCAGGAAGTGGCCGAACTCTGTGCCTTTCTTGTCTCCGACCGCGCTGCTTATATATCTGGCACCGTGGTGACGATTGACGGTGGGCTGTCAGCACGCGGGCATTTGTTTGGCTAGAATGGCCTGTACCAAAGGTAATTGTGGATAAGACTGCGCCGCCTTAAGCTGCGCATTAAATATGTTTAATTAAGGGGTAGTTGAGTGAGTAGCAATGATAATAATAACGAAAATAATAAAAGCATTAGTCGATTTCCTGTGCCGGAGCTCAACGAGCTGCCCGAAGATTTGCGCACGCTAATTTTGGAGGTGCAGGAAAAAACCGGGTTTATCCCCAATGTGTTTTTAGTTTTGGCCCACCGGCCGGACGAGTGCCGGGCCTTTTTTGCCATGCACGACGCCCTGATGCTGCGCAAAGGTAATCTCAGCAAGGCCGAGAAAGAGATGATTGTGGTCACAGTGAGTGCGGGTAACGAGTGCCACTATTGCGTGGTTGCCCACGGTGCGATACTGCGTATTGTGGCGAAAAACTCGCTGCTGGCGGACCAGTTGGCGATTAACTATCGCAAGGCTGATATCACACCACGGCAGCGGGCAATGCTCGATTTCGCCGTGAAAGTCAGTCAGGCCTCAGCGACTATTGGTGATGATGACTTCGAGCGACTGCGCAGCCACGGTTTTGACGATGAGGATATTTGGGATATCGGCGGCATTAGTGCGTTTTTCTGTTTATCCAATCGCATGGCCAACCTCACCAGCATGCGTCCCAATGAAGAGTTTTACGGGATGGCGCGATAGCGTAGAATGTATGGTCAATAACATTAGATCGGGCAGAGAACAGTGAGCGAGCAAGAGAGCGCCATCGTTCACCAACCAGAGGAGCAACGCTTCTTGTTGGTAACAGATGGCCATAAGTCAGTGGTCGATTATCGACTTATCGGCAACAGTGTCGATTTTAGCCATACCTATGTGCCAGACGCTCTGCGTGGCCGTGGCATTGCCGAGGTGCTCGTGCGCACCGGTCTGTCCTGGGCCAAAGGCGAAGGTTACGATGTGCGGGCCAGTTGCTGGTATGCGCGCAAGTTTATTCGCTAGCGACATTCTTTTCTCGCCTGCTTAGCCCCTCTATTTTCGATAGATAAAATCCAGCAAATAGCGTCCGACCTGTTCATGGTCGGTGGGTGTGGCCAGTGAGGCTATCGCCCGTTCGGCAATTACGCTGTCAATTCTTCCTTTACGTTGTGCGAGTAAGCGCTGCAAATACGCCGGGGTGAACTCCGGGTGCCCCTGAAAAGTCAGTACGCTATCGTCGATCGCCAATGCTGCGTTGGGGCAAAACTCACAGCCCGCCAGGCGAGTAGCGCTGGGCGGCAGGGTGATTACCTGGTCCTGATGGCTGTGAATCAAACGCAATGTTGACTCGCTGCCCGACAGGGTTTGCTTGCAGTCGAGCACGCCCAACCCCCAACCCTTATCACTTTTAGCCGCCAGGCCACCGAGGCTGTGGGCAATAATTTGGTGGCCAAAACAGATGCCGATAATACGGGCGCGCTGGCGGTGAAACTCGACGATCCAGTTTTGCAGAGGGGCTATCCAGGGCAGTGGGTCATAGACCCCAGCCTTTGAGCCGGTGATTAAATAGGCGTCGCACTCATCGGGGTGTTGGGGTAGTTCACCGGCCTGCACCTGATAGTGGCGATAG
>QNFO01000372.1 GCA_003646355.1 Gammaproteobacteria bacterium | reverse complement strand
TGAAACCATGGGCGGGCTGGTGGAAAAAGTCATCCATCGCAATACCACCATCCCGGTCGCCAAGGCTCAGGAATTTACCACTTTTAAAGACGGTCAAACCGCCCTTGCCGTGCACATTGTTCAGGGTGAGCGCGAGCTGGTTAGCGACTGCCGCTCGTTGGCGCGCTTTGAGCTGCACGATATTCCCCCGATGGCCGCCGGTGCCGCGAAAATACGCATTACCTTTCAGGTCGATGCCGATGGCCTGCTCAATGTTGCCGCTGAAGAAATTAATAGCGGCGTGCAGGCGCGGATTGAAGTGAAACCCTCTTACGGTTTGGCCGATGATGAAATCAGCCAGATGTTGCTCGACTCCTTCGCCCACGCCAAAGACGATATGAAAGCCCGTGCTCTGCGTGAGCAGCAAGTCGAAGCGGATCGTTTAATTGAAGATATTAGTGCTGCTCTAACTCAGGATGGCGAACGCTTGCTGGATGAGAGTGAGCTTGCTTGCCTGACCCAGGCCGTCGGTGAGCTGGGTCGAGTGCGGCAGGCGAGTAGTGATCATCGCGAGGTACAGCGTCAAATTGAAAGTGTTGCTCGGCTCAGTGAAGACTTTGCTGCTCGACGCATGGATCTGGCCATTAAAGGTGCTCTGTCGGGGCATCGTTTAGAAGAATTTGAAGCGGATAAATAGTAGGTAGATAAATAAATGGCAAAAATAGTATTTTTACCCCATCACTCTGTTTGTCCCGACGGCGCGGTTATAGAGGCCAACAGCGGTGAAACGATTTGTTCAGCGGCACTGCGCAATGGTATTGAAATTGAACACGCCTGCGAAATGGCCGCTGCCTGTACGACTTGTCACGTTTATGTACGTGAGGGTTTTGAACATCTTGAGCCAGCGGATGACCTGGAAGAAGATTTACTGGATAAGGCCTGGGGCGTTGATCCAGATTCACGCTTGAGCTGTCAGGTGCATTTGGCGGATGAAGACCTGGTGGTGGAGATTCCGAAATACACGCTAAATATGGTGTCAGAACGACATTAAGCCGCTTTTTAGTGAGCGATAGGAGAGGCGGTGTGATGCAATTAAAATGGGTAGATGTGCTGGATATTGCCATTGAACTCAGCGAGACCTGGGCTGATATCGACCCGGCAACCATTAATTTTGTCGACTTGCGTACCAAGGTCATGGCCTTGCCCGGCTTCGATGATGACCCCGACCGCTGTGGCGAAAAAGTGCTGGAGGCTATACAAATGGCATGGATGGACGAGCTAGGATAAACTGAGCCCGCTGGCAGGACGCCGCACCAAAAAAATGGTTTTTACTGACGGTAGATAGCTATGAGTTTTGAGTCGAGTCCTTCATCGAATAATTATAAGTTAGAGCTCTATCAATCCCTTCTCGAACACTCGCCCTTCGGCACCCTGGTTTTTGTTTACGGGGTTTGCGTTGAATGTAATCCTCGCGCCCAAAAAATTCTTGCCTGTGAGCGCCGCGCTTTATTAGGTTCTTCTCTACAAGAAAATCCCCTCGATGAGTCACTGGCTCTGATCTCTCTTAAACAACAGGTTAATACGGCACTGGAAGAGGGTATCGCGCGTTTTGAGTGGCACCCGGGCATCGGTCATAGCGAAGAAAATATTGCGCTGGACATTCGCCTTACCGGCAATGGCGCCAGCGAGATCATTGTTACCCTACTGGAGCAGCAGCAAGTCAGTGCCTTACCCGAGGCAGAATCGCCTGAGTCCTCTGTTGAAAGCCCCGCCGAAACTATCGGTGAAGCGCCGCAAGTTGCGGCGGCGGAAGTCTTTGCACCTGTCGCCGATGCGATTGTTGAGCCTGAAACCTTTGAATTAGGTGCTGTCGACACTGCTGGTTTTGATGAGTCCTTAACCCTTGAACAAGAGCCTTCCATCGAACAACAGTCGTCGGCCTATATGCAGGGTCAGGCGCTTAAGACTGTGATTAAAAAGGCCTTTGCGCCCGATGAACTCGACAGTCGCTCGGCAGTACTGGAAAAATTGGCGGGGCGAGAAATTTATGCTCCCCACCATCCCCTCAATCCCGACCTGGATCGGGATATTTATTTTGATGCTTTAACCCAGCTACCCAATCGGCAACTGCTGATAGAAAGTCTGCGTGATTGTCTGGCCGATGGTGTGGGTGAGTCGCAACTGTCGGCGCTATTGCTGATCGATCTTGACCAATTTAAAGACGTTAACGACTCCTGGGGTCATGATGTTGGTGACCGGGTGTTGTTTAAAGTCGGTCGCGTCATCTCTGCTCTCATCGACGAGAATATGCTGCTGGCGCGGGTTAGTGGTGATGAATTCGTACTGCTGGTTAAACGTGTTGGCGATAACACTGAGCAGGCAATGGCCAACGGGCAGAGCCTGGCGGAGCAAGTGCAGGCTTCAATTTCGCGGCCAATTTCTGATGGCGAGAATGAATTCACTCTGACTGCTAGCGTTGGCATCGCCCTGCTGGAGGAGAGCGAACTCTCCCCCGACCGCGCACTGCAATACGCCGAAACGGCAATGTATGAAGCCAAGCGCAAAGGTCGCAATGGCATTGCCTTTTACGATCGCAGTATTAGTGAAAAAGCCCAGCAGCAAGTTGGTATGAATACACGTCTTCGCAAGGCGATCGATAATCAGGAATTTGCCCTCTAT
>QNFO01000371.1 GCA_003646355.1 Gammaproteobacteria bacterium | reverse complement strand
GTATAAAGCTATCGTCCCAGCTTGATAGTTCTTGCTTGGATATTTTATCACGCCGCAGCAGTTTGTTCCGCTGTTGTAGGCTCCGCTGATACTGAACCCAAAGCGGCTGAAACTGCTGTTCCACGTGGAACACACCCCAGTCTAGAAAGCGACGACGGCCACCGGGGCCACCCTCAATTAGTAGAAAACTTTCGCTATTCATTAATAAAAGCGGTATCGCATCGGCCAGAGAAGAGGATGTTGATACTCTATTACCGTCGACTTTAAACTGGAAAGAGCCTTTAAGCTCTCTAGATACGCCAATCGTGTAGGGAACATTATGCTCTTTGCTGTTTGCAGCACCAAAAACCGTACACTGCCGAGAATCATGATTGATCAGAGTTTTGGTATGGCGAGAACGAAATGTACGGCCCCGCCCCAGTAAATAGATAGCTTCCAGGAAGCTAGTCTTACCACTGCCATTGGCCCCATGAAGAATATTAATGCCATCAATGGGTGTTAAAGATGCACTAGAAATATTTCTTATGCCGTGTATATCGAGCCGGGTTAAGTACACAAAGCAATGCTAAAGCTTACAAGCGCATCGGCATAATGACGTAGGATGAGCCCTCTTGATCTACTGGGTCTTGAATGAGCGCACTGCTATTGGCATCTGAAAGGATAAATACAACCTCTTCACTCGATAGCGTATTCAATACATCAAGTATGTAGTTAACATTGAAGCCAACTTCAAGCTCAGTACCTGTGTAGCTGACCGTAACTTCCTCCTGAGCCTCTTCTTGCTCTGGGTTATTAGCAACGATATTCAGTAAGTTTTCACTAAGTAAGAGGCGGACACCCCTGTACTTTTCATTCGAGAGAATAGCTGCACGGCTAAAGGCCTGACGAAGGTCATTACGATCACCACGAACCTCCAGCGTACCGCCTTTTGGCAACACTCGGTCGTAATCAGGATAGGCTCCGTCAACCAACTTAGATGTAAAATGAAAGTCTGAGCCACGAACACGTAAGTGCGCATCACCAAGAGAAATGGTGATATCACCCTCATCGGCCATAAGCCTGGATAGCTCGACAACACCTTTACGGGGAAGTATCACTTGCCTCGTGGGGCTTGACGATTCACCCGGTAAATCAATAGTACTAATCGCCAGGCGGTGGCCATCGGTTGCGACGCCATTTAACTTAGAGCCGCTCACCTCCCACAACATCCCATTAAGGTAATAGCGGACATCCTGGTGGGCCATCGCGAAAGACGTGCTATCAATAAGGTGTTTTAGGCTCTTGGCTGGCAATGTGAATTCATAGGTTTCCGCACCATCTTCTACGTTTGGAAACTCTTCTGCCGGTAAAGTAGACAAGGTAAAGCGACTGCGCCCACTGGTAATAACCACACGCCCTTTATCATTCGTACTGAATTTAATATCGACACCATCGGGCAAAGAGCGGCATATATCGAGAAGTTTACGTGCAGGAACTGTGATCTCACCGCTCGCTTCAGCGCCCATCTCCGATGCTGCTCGACTAACAATTTCGACTTCAAGATCAGTGCCCGTTAATGCCAGCTCACCCTCTTTTAGCTGGATTAAGACATTAGCGAGTATTGGCAGTGTTTGCCTGCGCTCAACAACACCAACAACCATTTGCAACTGCTTAACGAGGGTTTCTTTACTGACGCTGAACTTCATACTTCACTCTCTATAAAAAACATTAGTAAGCGCTTACTTACTGCTTAACTAGTTAATAACCGGGTTAGTAATTTTATATCTTCTCGCATTTCCGTACTACTATCCTGCAGCTCTTTTACCTTTCGGCAAGCATGCATGACCGTCGTGTGGTCCCTGCCACCGAAGGCTTCACCTATCTCTGGCAAGCTATGGTTCGTCAATTTTTTTGCCATAGACATAGCAACCTGCCGGGGTCGAGCGACCGATCGCGTACGGCGTTTCGATAGCATATCTGACATTTTAATCTTGTAGTGTTCAGCTACCGTACGCTGAATATTATCGATACTCACCAGGCGATCCTGTAAGGCCAGCAAATCTTTCAAGGAATCTCGCACCATGGGCACGTCGATGTCTCTTCCCGTGAAGTGAGCGCTTGCTATCACTCGCTTCAGTGCGCCCTCTAGCTCTCTCACGTTGGAGCTAATTCGCTGGGCAATAAAAAAGGCCGCATCGTGGGGTAAATCAACGTGTAAGCTCTTCGCCTTTTCAATGAGAATCGCTACTCGAGTCTCAAGCTCCGGGGGTTCAACGGCAACCGTTAGGCCCCAGCCAAAACGCGATTTTAGCCTTTCCTCCAGACCATCAATCTCTTTGGGGTAGCGATCACAAGTCAGGATCATTTGATGATCGCCTTCCAGAAGGGCATTAAAGGTATGAAAAAACTCTTCCTGGGAGCGTTCCTTTCCGGCAAAAAATTGAATGTCATCGATTAACAAGGCATCAACGGAGCGATAAAAGCGCTTGAAATCATTAATAGCGTTGAGCTGAAGGGCCTTCACCATATCAGCAACAAAGCGCTCGGAGTGTAGGTAGACAATCTTAGCATCGGGCTTTCTAGCTTTTAGTGCATTGCCCACGGCATGCATAAGGTGGGTTTTACCTAGGCCAACGCCACCGTAAATAAATAGTGGGTTATAAGACCCACCCGGGTTTTCTGCTATTTGCCG
>QNFO01000370.1 GCA_003646355.1 Gammaproteobacteria bacterium | reverse complement strand
TATAGCCCCTGCGCGCTTCGTTCATCAGCCAGTCCAGCCCCTCGGCAAAGCTGCGTGTGTGTAATACCTTCTCGCCGCGCTTGAAATATCCTTCTTCCTCTATCAGCGTGTTAAGTATTTCGCCCAGGGCAACTATGCTCTGGTACTCTCCAGAGGAGAAAAACTCATGATGGTACTCTGTTTCGGACTCCACGCCGTGGGATAAGTACTTCACTACAGGAAAATATAACTGCCGCTCCTGATCTTTACGAACCACCGTACTATATACGCTACCCTTGGCTACTACGGTTAGTAAGCGCTCACTTAGTTGGTTTGCAAAGGCGTTTATGGCAGCTTCATCCTTCATCTGATCAACAGTGAGAGGTGCTCCATAGACCATCTGCCACAATACATCAGCACTGTACAGTCGACTCAACCTATCGATAGTAGCGGCTACTTTTCGATATTGTATAACCAGGTCTTCAAGGCCACTGCCGCTGATAGGGGGCGCATCGGGGTTAACGTAAATAGCGGTATTATCCAGGGCTGCCTGGGTCAAATACTGGTTCAATGCATCGTCGTCCTTCAGGTATTGGTGCTGCTTACCCTTTGCTATTTTATACAGTGGTGGCTGTGCAATAAAAATATGACCGCGCTCTATGAGCTCGCGCATCTGTCTGAAAAAGAACGTCAATAAGAGGGTTCTAATATGGGATCCATCTACATCGGCGTCAGTCATTATGATGATGCTGTGGTAACGCAACTTGTCCGCGTTAAACTCACTCTTGCCTATGCCGCAGCCCAATGCAGTCACAATAGTGCCGACTTCTGCGGAGCCCAGCATCTTGTCAAAGCGGGCCTTTTCTACATTGAGGATCTTACCCTTGAGGGGAAGAATTGCCTGGTACTTGCGGTTTCGGCCCTGCTTGGCAGAACCTCCCGCAGAATCGCCCTCCACGAGGTATATTTCTGACAATGCAGGGTCTTTTTCCTGACAATCCGCCAGCTTACCTGGTAGACCGGCTATATCCAAAGCTCCCTTGCGACGCGTCATTTCCCTTGCCTTCCTGGCAGCTTCCCGCGCCCGCGCAGCATCTATCATCTTACCAACAACCAATCTGGCTTCCTGGGGGTTTTCCACCAGGTAGTCACTGAAGCGGGAGTTCATCGCCTGCTCTACTGCGGTTTTAACCTCCGAAGAGACCAGCTTATCCTTTGTCTGTGATGAAAATTTTGGGTCCGGGACCTTTACCGAAACAATGGCGGTCAAGCCTTCCCGGGCGTCATCACCTGAAGTCGATACAGAGGCCTTTTTAGCAAGGCCCTCTCTCTCAATATAGCTGTTCAGATTACGGGTCAGGGATGCCCGAAAGCCCGCCATATGGGTGCCGCCATCCCGTTGAGGGATATTATTCGTGTAACAGTATATATTTTCCTGAAATGAATCATTCCACTGTAGGGCGACTTCGACGCCGACGCCGTCTCCATAGGTATCGCTGAAATGGAAAACCTTATTGATGGCCGTTTTATTCTGGTTCAGGTAGTTAACGAAGGCATTCAGGCCGCCCTCATAACAAAATACCTCTTCTTTTCCAGAGCGCTCATCTTTCAACAGGATATTAACCCCTGAATTGAGGAAGGCCAGTTCCCGCACCCGCTTGGCCAGCTGGTCAAAATGAAACTCTATATGTGTAAATGTTTCAGCCGAAGGCTTAAAGCGAACCATGGTACCGGATGTCTCTGTCGTACCAATTTCGGCAAGCGGAGCTTGCGGCACCCCGTGTTTGTAGATCTGTTCATACATTTTGCCTTCACGGCGAATAGTAAGAACCAGCTCTTCCGAGAGCGCATTTACTACGGAAACGCCCACACCATGCAGCCCGCCTGAGACCTTATAAGAGTTATCGTCGAACTTACCCCCTGCGTGGAGAACCGTCATGATCACTTCTGCGGCGGAAACCCCCTCTTCATGCATCTCTGTGGGAATACCCCGACCATCGTCACCCACAGTCACCGATTCATCGGGGTGGATAGTAATGCTAATTTGGTTACAGTGCCCGGCCAGAGCTTCATCTATCGAGTTATCCACCAGTTCAAATACCATATGATGCAGACCGGTTCCGTCATCTGTATCGCCGATATACATACCCGGACGCTTTCGAACCGCGTCCAGGCCTTTTAGTACTTTGATGCTTGAAGAATCATAGCTCTGTTCAGTATCGCTCATAGGAGTCTCGTTACTACCTTTCATATATTAAAAATTCTATTAAAATCAGGATGTTATGCCCTGAGTTACAAGGATTACCTGCCCATGTTCCACGTGGAACACTTGTAGCTGGTCACCCGTCGGCCACACCGAACATATGTCTTCCTGCTCGATGCTCGTTACAAACACTTGAGCCCGCATGCTGGAGAGCAACTTGCAAACCAGCTTACTATGCTGCACATCCAGTTCGGACCGGAGATCATCTACCAGATAAGTACACTCTCCCAAGCCCATGGCGCTCATCAGCTGCCCCTGCGCCAGCTTTAGCGCACAAACTACAAGTTTCTGCTGCCCCCGGGACAACACCTCCGCGGCTGGGCGCCCATCAGTTGTAACCTTTATATCTGCACGCTGCGGCCCAACGTGGGTATAACCCCGTTCCTTGTCTACATGCAGGCAGGCCTCCAGGGCATCCTTATACTCCAGGGCCATAT
>QNFO01000369.1 GCA_003646355.1 Gammaproteobacteria bacterium | reverse complement strand
CCCTGAAGCCGTCGCCGATCCGGCCCCTGCCGCCGAGGACGAAAAAGTGTACGACCTGGATGACTTTGGTGCCTTGCCGGTTGACGCCGCAGAAGAGGTCTTTGAATTGTCTGACTTTGGCGCCGTGCGTCTTGACGGTCCGGTTGACGGGTCTGACGAGCACGTCTATGAACTGAGCGAGTTCGGGGCTGTGGCCGTGAGCTAGTCTGCAAGGAGCGGCGTACGGCCTATCTGGTCGTGATTGCCCAAAATTGCTGGCGGATATTTGGCGGAGCTGATTCTTCAGCTCCGCCATTTTTTTGTCCCGGACAAGGGGCGAGTTGCGGATTGCAATGTCTCGCCGATTCTTCATGTATCCTGCACCGGACCGGACGGGCACCTGGTTCCTCATTGTTCCTTGTTATTTCCATTTAACCCTTAAATAGCGGCAGGAAATGCCGATTTAAATATAGTTGGGAGATGGGGCACGGGAGTTGCTGTTACTGAGCGAATCGTGATGTGGCACGCATCGCAACAGCACCCGAGAGGAGTACTCCCCATGCCCGAATACAGTGATTCGTCCAAGATCTACATCGGGGGAGAAGATCATTTTGGACAGGTCATGACGTCGCAGGAAGCGGCAGAATACCTGAAGATGCACGTGAAGACGGTTTGCCGTCTGGCCAAAGAGGGAAAAATCCCGGCCAAGAAAGTTGGCAGCGAATGGAGATTCCTGCGGAACGTCCTGGACAATTGGTTAGCTGAGGCTTTGGTGTGAGACCGGGCCTTGGAGATCGTGTGGAAACCAAAGACTCATCTCCAGGACGGCATTCAGCCGTCCTGGTTTTGAGCAAGGCTTGATACATGGCAACAAGATTTTTACCCATTGAATTGAAAAATACGGACCTGTTCGGGGTGCGCCTTAGTGGTGCCGTCAGCCGAACCGACAAGCAGAACCTGTTGGATCTGGGTGCCAAGTGCCTGGACAACGGGAAAACGAATTTGGTGTTGGATCTGTCTGAACTCAGTTCCATCGGCGGCGGTGGGGCTCGCATTTTGGCCGACCTGCAGAAGCAGTTGATCGACAGTGGTGGCGAAGTGGTCGTCGCTGGTGCCGGTGCGACAGTACGCCAGTTTATCGCCCCGAAGTTTGCCGGGCTACCCCTGCGCTTTTTTCAATCCGTGCAGGATGCCGACGACTATTTTCACGCCGATAATTATGACTTTGAGGCCCTCGAGGCCGAGGCGACTGCCGCCGATGCTGTGACTTCAGAGCCAGAGGTCCCGGAAGCCGCAAATGCCAATTCCGCATCCGAAGATGAAATCGGCGCCATTGGGTTCATGGAAGATGCTGATGAAACAGTTCCCGAGGGAGACGACCTGTTGGCGGCCGGTTCCTTGGATGAGACGCTGGCAGCAGCGGCCGTAGAAACACCCGCGCCTGATCCCGCTCCGGACACCGAATCCAGGGAAGGCTCTTTGGCGGTCAACGAGGTTCTGGAAGAATTCAACGGCCCCACTGAAGAAGAATCGGTTGTTTCGCCGGCCCGTCGCCGCGGCCACCAATACACTTCCCTGCCCGAGGCTGTCGCGGCGCTGGGTAACTGGTCCGAATATGAGGGTCACGAAGAGTTTGCCAAATCCCTGGGTAATCTGATGTTCAGCCATGGCTTGGCTGATGATTCACTGTTGCTGACCGTACAGGATGGCGTCTTGATTGACGCCCACGGCGACTGGGCCCTGGATGTCAGCGGCGACCTCGCCTCCCAGATCGTCGATATTGCCGCTCCGATGACGATGCTCGATGTTCATATGCAGAACCTCAGCGACCGCGAAAGCAGCTTATTGGAGGCCATCACGCCGGATATCATCCTGCCAATCATGCGGGGCGATCAGCTTTCGGCGATTTTGATGCTCAATCGCGACGGCGAGGAAAACGATTATTCGGTGGCCGAGCATTTTGCCCTCGAACTGTTGATGCGGGTTCTGGTGGAGAATCAGGGCCGGGAGGCTGATAGCGAGGGTGATAGTCACCGCGCGGCCGATATGAGTGGTGGCTTGAATTCCCCAGCCGGTGGCGGGGACGAAGACCCGAAAAAAAGTCAGCCGGCAGCCAGCGAAGAGTCGCTGTCCGAAATCCTGTTGGGGCTGGCTCTGAACCTGCCCGATGCCGACGACCGGCCTCATTTCTGGCGTCTGTTCGCTCGTCACGTCTGGGATGTCTTGCCTCTCAAGAACCTGGCCTTCCTGGCGCCAAAAATGCACCGGGCCCAGATCATCGCTGGTGACAGCGATCATTGGCGGGGCGTGAATCTGGGCGAGAAAAAACTGCAGCATTTTTTCCAGAGCATGGAGCGCCCGGTTGAAGTGGCGTATCTGCCCACGTTCTTTAAAGAGATCAAGTCATCTCTGACCATGACCGGTTCCCAGTGGATCATTGGCCTGAGCTGGGACCAGGAATTCCTGGGCACCGTCTTTATCTCCATGGACAACGAATTCCAGGTGGCCGAACCGCGGGAATTACTGGAAGAGGTGTTTGCCGAGACGTCGCGTCTGTTGAGCCGTTTTGATGACAGCCATGACAACGCCGATGTGAACATGAATCTGGTGCGCATGCTGATCTCCCAGCGGGAGAAGCGTTGCTATGGCACCGACCTGTTGACCCCGGCGATGTGCGATGAACTGCACAGTTTGGCTAACGTGATGGGCTT
>QNFO01000368.1 GCA_003646355.1 Gammaproteobacteria bacterium | reverse complement strand
TGATCCAACGCACTCCGCTCACTTTTAGCGGGAATAGTGGCCGCCTCTAGTTGCTCAACCTTTTTTTTTGAGCGATGCAACCGCCCCTTTAAAATGGCTCGTCGCGTCGTATCCGCGGGAATACCCGTCTGATCTTCAATTTCACGGGGACTTAATCCGCTGTCCAGCAACGCCTGCACTCTTTCACACGTGGCTTCATCAAACACCCGGGGCTTTCGTTCTTTCTTTTTCTTTTCAACAAAGAAAGATTGAATACCCTCCTCCCTGAACTGTTTGAGCGCTCGTTTCACGCTAATGGCCGAAACGAAAAATGTACGTTCAATCTCCACCAGCCGACACAATCCCTGATCACATAACGAACTGGTGAACATCCGAAACGACGCCTGATCCTCGACCGGATGAGAAAACACCGGCATGTCATAGTGGAAATACCAAACCGTCCCCTCGCGCTCCACCACCGAACATTGATCCCCAAGCGGAAGCCCCTCGGCAGGAAAAATCGGTAAGTGGAGTTGACGGCTGTAGCCTGGCTCATCGGGAATATGGGAAGCATTCATAGCGAGAACGTATCATCACCAAATCCCGATGATCCAGACCGAATTTCAGCGTAATCGGCTGATCGAATAGTCGATACTGCCGGTAAACATTGAATATCGTGATGATTCTGAGATCAGCGAAAGCTAACGCGGGTCAGGAGGTCTGAACTTTATTGAGAATCGGAATATGGATTTTCGCGTTTTCCTGCCCATCGAAAACGTGAAGGTATAATCGGGTATTCCCATTCGGAAGCACCTTCCTGGTGCAACGGCCCCACTCCTGGATTGGAAAGGGACTGGATGTTGTTCCGTAAACCGCATCCCCGTACACCTGCATCCATTCCCCGATCTCTTTCAACCGGACAACCGATTCCTCCGGAATCAGTCCCGCTCCGGTCGGGCCGACATTTAACAGATAGTTCCCGCCCTTCGACGCGATATCAATCAGATGTTCAAGCAGCATCCCGGTTGACTTCCATTGGTCATCGTAGCCCTTGTAGCCCCAGGTCTTGTTCATGGTCATGCAGGCTTCCCAGTCATACGGGTAGCCGGTGCCCGGCACACGCTGTTCCGCGGTATCAAAACCACTCAACGACCCTTTCCCCAACCGGTCATTCATAATAATCCCCGGTTGCAGTTGGGTTAATGGAGACAGAATCTCCGTTCGTTCCCGGGTCATTTCATGCGGAAAATCCCACCATAAAACAGCGACATCACCGTATTCAGTTAGAAGTTCCTTCACCTGAGGTGCTGCAATCTCGCGGAGATATTCATCCATATCCCCCTCCTGGGCCGGATCCCAGTGTCCGCCACGCGCCGCGCCACCTCCCGGATGATACCAGTCCTGCGCATGCGAATAGTAAAACCCCAGCTTCAAGCCATGTGCGCGACAGGCTTCGGCCAGCGGCTTGAGCAAATCCCTGCCATAAAGCGTTGAATCCACCACATCCCAATCCGTGACCTTGGAATCGAACAGGGCGAATCCGTCATGATGCTTAGCGGTAATCACAATATATTTCATACCGGCCTGCTTGGCCAAACGAACCCAGGCGTCCGGATCGTATCGGGTCGGATTAAACTCCGCCGCGCGCTTTTTATATTCCGCCTTGGGAATCTTGCCCATCAGCATAATCCATTCCCCGCCGCCAGAAATCTCTTCACCGTCATAAACCCCGGCGAGGTCGGCATATACGCCCCAATGAATAAACATACCGAAGCGCGCTTCACGCCACCATTCCATCCGTGCATCCCGATCCTGAGTCGCCTTAAAGTTGGATTCGCTCACCTCGGCGGCATGCAGTACAGGACTGGCAAGAATCATACCCGATACTACATAAAGAAACCGTTTTTTCATAGTGCTCCTGCTAATTGATGAATAGGGATATCCCTTGAGGATGGTTGATGGTTTGATCTTGCTGAGGATTCAGCAGTTCCCATTTGAACCATTAAAAAAAGAGCCCATGCCACCCCGGAAGGCGCATGGACTCCTCGCATACCTAAAGCATGCAAAACCGCGCTAGATCATGAAGCGGCGGCGAATAAACAGAATGCCTGCTGCGGCGGCGGCAACCAGCCCCATCGTGGCCGGTTCAGGAATCGCGGCAATGGTGATGGTGCCGTTGCCATTGTCCGTCGCGGTCAACGTCGCGCCATCCAGTCCCACGAAAGTGCCGCCTGAGATAGCGGCTTCAGCAAGCGCCACCGTGGTCAGATCACCGTCAGCTGTGCCAAACGTAATCGCCGCTCCGTCTTTCATAGAAATGACGCTGTTCCACGTATCAACTTTAATACCGTCGGTTGTGAAACTGCCGGTGCCTTCCATAGTCATGAAGAAATTGTTCCCCAGCTGCATATAATTGTCCACGGAAACGTCCCCGGCAATCGTGGCCGTCGCAATCTCGGACCCCCCATTGCGGTTGCCATAGAAATTGGCGACTGAATCAATGCTCAGTGATGCTCCAGTACCCACATTAAGAACTTCATAGGTGCCAGCTTCCTGCGGCTTCATCCACCAACCTTCACGAAGTTTAATTTCAGCCGTCACACCAGCGTTCACCTGAACAAACGGAGTCGCGTTAGTTATAGGGGTAGCATTGTTACCGTTCAGCTCCACGAGGTCCGTTGTCGGGCCATCTGCGGCAAATACGATCAGCATATCACC
>QNFO01000367.1 GCA_003646355.1 Gammaproteobacteria bacterium | reverse complement strand
GTTTCCATAGACCCCAGCGGCCCGGTGGGTGGTGGTTTATTGCGCGCACTGGCCGACAGCCCAGGGCCAGTTGAAAAGTGGCATCAGGGTGGTTTAGTGGGTTACGTGATTACCGGCCTCGGTGCGGTGGCACTGGTGCTGGCCCTGTGGCGGGCGGTTGTATTGCGAGGCGTATTTGCGGGTGTGCGCAGGCAATTACAGCAAGATGAGTATTCGACCAATAATCCACTGGGGCGCGTGCTCAGCGTGGCAGAGGCCCATGCCGGGCTTGATCCGGAGTCGATGGAGCTAAAGCTGCACGAGGCGATACTCAAAGAGCGCCCGGCCATTGAAGTGGCGCTGAACCTGCTGAAAATTATCGCCATGATCGCCCCGTTGATGGGCCTGCTTGGTACTGTTACCGGCATGATTGTGGTATTTCAGCAAATTACTATTTTTGGTGCCGGCGACCCCAAGTTGATGGCTGGCGGTATTTCCCAGGCGCTGGTAACAACGGTGCTGGGCTTGTTGGTGGCGATACCTACCTTGCTGCTGCACACCTGGGTTAATAGCTATGCGCGGCGTATTTTGCATGTGCTTGAAGAGCAGAGTGCCGGCATTGTTGCGATTAAAGCAGAGGCCCGCTTGCCGCAAATTTCGCCTGCTGAAAAAAGCAGTCAAGCTTGAACTTAAGCAAACAATGATTGAGTCAATGACACCATGAACGCGGTGCTCGATATGTTGAGCCATTTACAGCAACTGGCCGATATGGGCGGGCCTGTGTTGCTGTTTATTGTGGTGCTGATTTTACTGCTGTGGCTGTTGTTGATGGAGCGTCTTATTTACTACCGCACCACGCTGCGCAGGGATATGAGCCAGTGTATCGACGTATGGCAGCAGCGCGTTGACCGGCATTCGCGGCGCGCCCGACAGGTGCGCACAGCGTTACTGGCCGAAGTGAATGAGCGCATCGACCGCTTTGTGCCAATGATAAAAACCCTGGTGGCATTGGCACCGCTATTTGGCTTACTCGGCACAGTGACCGGCATGATCGGCGTATTTGAAGCCATGGGTCTGGCCGAAGGTGGCGGTGCGCGGGCCATGTCGAGCGGTGTATCTCGAGCGACGATTCCCACGATGGCCGGCATGGTGGCAGCGCTCTCCGGCCTAATCGGTCTCACCGGTATCGACCGACTGGGGCGGCGCGCAAAGGCGCGGCTAGAAAACAGTTTGTTGATGGATGATGCGCAATCTGTCAGTCCGGCAACAGCGGGTGGCAAAACATGAGCCGTCGTATTATCAGTGAGGCAAGCCGTTCCACTGGCAATGATGACGCACCGGTACAGGCCATCGATTTAACACCGATGCTCGATGTGGTTTTCATCCTGCTGATTTTCTTCATCGTCACCGCCTCCTTTGTGAAGCTACCGGGGCCGGAAGTCGAACGTACCGAGGCCTTGAGTGCCGTGGCGAGAAAACCGGCTATTTTAGTGGCGATTGATCAGCATGATGTTATCTGGATGGATAAATCACCTCTGGCTGACAATCGGGTCAAGTTCGCCCTCGCTCGCCTGATGGCTGAAAACCCTCGGGGTAGTTTGGTGATACAGGTCGACAATCGCGCCAGCATCGGTCGCCTTGCCCTGGTCTCAGATCTGGCGACGCAGCTGGGTATTAATGATATTTCTGTGTCGACTCTCAATGACTAGATTTCTACAAGGCGGGGGCGAGTCCGGGGGCAGTATTGCTGCCCGCTTTGTCGGTGCCTTGCTTGGGGCGATGCTGGTCACTAGCGTGCTGCTGATATTAATGGTGCTAATGGTGATGAACCGGGGCGAGGCGCCGGACAGTAAAGGCAGCTATAAAATTGCCGATATCTGGCAACCCGATCGCAGTGTCAGTGAATTTGTTAAACCGCCAAAACCTAAGCGCCTTGCCGAGGCGACGCTAATGCAGCCGAGCATGCCCACGCAAAGCCTGCGTTTCGACATGCCCGCGCCACGCATTAGTTTGCAGGCTGCACCGCGACCCACGGTGAGTTTACAGGCCGGGCTGGGCGGTGACTTTGCCCGCGATACTGACTTTATCCCGGTGTATGTGCCCCAGCCGCTGTATCCGCGTCGGGCGCTGGCTCGCGCTCGGCAGGGTTATGCAGTGGTAGAGGTCATCATCACAACATCGGGTGGCGTGCGCGGCGTTAAGTTAATGGAAGAGTCGCCCGCTAATTATGGCTTTGGTAGCGCTGCTTTAAAGGCCGCGATTAAGCTCAAATACAAACCTCGGGTCATCGATGGGCGTGCCGTCGAGGTGCCGGGGGTGATGTATAAATTTAGTTTCCGGCTGGAGTAGCGTAGCGATGCCCGGCTGTTTTACCCGCACTGTTTCCCTATTACTGCTGACGCTATTTTTAGTCAGCACGACAACGCCTGCCTTGGCCTCCCATGCAGAGAAGGCCGCCAAGCAAAGTAAATACGCCAATGCCGCCACCCGGCGACGCCAGGCCGTGGGCCAGCGCTGCGCCAAAAAGCTGGAGGCCGCACAAAGAGCCATCAACGCAGAGCAGTGGTCACAGGCGGAGCAAGTGCTCACTCTAGCCGGTGATAAATACTGCACCAGTAGTTTTGAGAAATCGCAGGTGTGGAATTATCTGGGCTACTCACACTTTTCCCAACAGCATTATCGTCGCGCCGTAGAGGCTTATTTAAGGCTGCTCGACGAACCCGCT
>QNFO01000366.1 GCA_003646355.1 Gammaproteobacteria bacterium | reverse complement strand
TGTCGAGCTGGATCAATGAAAAAACAGTATACAGGTGTAACGCCTCAGATTATTCTTCCCAAAATCCCCTCTGATATTCCACAATCGGTCTGTCATAAAAACATGGCGGGCTACCCTGCGCGTATCGTTTCCGAACACATAGAATAACCCGCCACAAACCGTGCCTGTCTACCGGATAAGTTTGACGACCGTTCGGTAAACCGCACACCATAATCAGCAGTATACTGGCATCAAGCTTGACTGTCTACTGTGCCGCCATTGAAGGCGGCAGCTTCTGTTTTCGGTCCCTGGTTACCGAGTCCGGCCTCTTGTGCCCAACCTGCCGCACCGCTGATTGCGCCCAATATCATGACACCTGGTTCCGCAAACGCATCGCCGATCTTTGTAGCGGTGACGTCTTTGAGAACCTCCCCATCCTGCGCCTCAAGTTTTGCACAGGCACCCCCAAGTCCCTGTTCCCGGCTGAGTTGTGGCGTGGACGAGCAACAATCTCATCGGTTCTGGAGGCTGTCTCAGATGCGATCAACGGTGGTGTTGAATACGCCTTGCAGCGGGCGACAGCCACCGGCGATGGCGATGAACCCTTCAGCGAAAGAACTCTCAGGCGCTGGATCAAGCGAACCGTTGACCGGTTGCCGGTGGCGGGTATGTCGCTAAATATCCCTATCGACAGCGCTGAACCCGCTGCCGAAAGGCTTGAAAACTTCCTGACTGAGGTTCACCCGCACCACCTACTGGCCCTTCGCTGCCAGTGGGGTTTTTCCCTTCTGGATGTCCCCCCGCAACAAAAACCACCAAATACCGCTGCGCACATCAAGCCAGTCTTCCAACATCCGCGCCCTCCACAGAACCCGCCTTCAAAGTATGTGCGCCGCGGCACAAGGTCTCACCTCAGTCGCCGGGGACGGTCTCCGGACGACTAACCGGGGAGCGAAACCCATGATCATAGACGCTATCAGCAAACCCAAACCACCAGCCAGAGACTGGGCCTTGTTCCGGTACGGGGTCATCAGCGAGGCCGTCACGCCGCTTGAAGGCCAGAAGACCTCCGACATCCTGACCCGGCAGGCGGCCCACGTACATCAGCTGCCGGACGGCACGGCCCGTCGCTACAACATCGCGACCTTGCGCGCATGGCTCGGCAAATACCGCCACGACGGTCTGGATGGCTTGTTGCCCAAGGAGCGGTGTGACAAAGGCCAGTTCCGCAGCATCGATGAGGATACGGCCGAGATCATCTGTCGGCACCGGGTGCAGAACCGGCGCCTGAGCGTACAACTGTTCTGGGAAATCCTGCATGAAGACAGGATCTTGCCCGCCGGCGTGCAGATCAAATTGGCCACTTTGCATCGTTTTTTAAAACATCGTGGTCTGGCCAGGAAGACCCCTGGTCCGGCCAAGGCGCGGGCCAAGTTCGAGATGCCCCACACCAATGATCTTTGGATCGCCGACTTCATGCACGGCCCGCGGGTTAAGATAGAAGGCAAGCGGCGGCGCGCCATTTTGTGCGCCGTGATCGACGATCACAGCCGGGTTATTGTCGGCGCCAGGTTCGCGGCGACTGAAGAGATGAACGACATCCTCAATGTTCTTCGCGACGGCATCGCGACCTACGGCGTGCCCAAGCGGCTTTACTGCGACAACGGCCCGGCGTTCATCGCCAAGCATCTCAAGGAGGCGTCTGCGCGGATCGGCTGCACCGTCTTGCACAGTGATCCTTTTGACTCGCCGTCGCGGGGCAAGATAGAACGGTTCAACCGGACGGTGAGGCAGCGGTTTTTGCCCCGCCTGCCTGAAGACAAAACTCTGACGTTGGCAGAGTTGAATGACCGCTTCAGCCAGTGGTTGCATGACGATTACCATCTGCGCCGCCACGGTGGCATCAAGATGAAGCCCCTGGATCGGCTACTGATCTCCGGTGAAACAACCCAGATCAAGCGACTCAGTGATGGTGAGATCGACCACGCGTTCATGGGCCGCGTCGTGCGCGTGGTGCGCAACGACTCGACGGTCTCGGTGGGCAACCGGTTTTATGAAGTGCCACCGGAGTTTATCGGTTCCCGTTGCGATCTGCGGTTCCCGATTGGCAAACCCGAAGAGTTGGTTCTTTACCGGGACGACAAGCCGGTTGTGAAGATCAAGGAAGTGGATCTGGCTGATAATGCGCGGTTCCATGCCCAGCGGGTCCGCACCGGCGTTGTGCAGAACCAGGAGGACGGCTCATGATCCAGGCACGGTTCGGGCTCAAGGACCTGCCTTTTGCCAAGAGCATCGCCACGCGCGATTTGTATCAGTGGCCGGGTCTGGAAGAACTGACCGCCCGGCTGGAAATGGCCAAATCATCTCGTGGGGTGATGCTTCTTACGGGGGATCCTGGCCTGGGCAAGACCGTGGCGGTCCGCAAGTTCGTCGACAGTCTCAATAACGAGCACTATGTGTGTTGTTATCTGCCGCTGGCGACGGTCACGGTCCTGGATGCCTATGGCCAGCTGAACCGCGCCCTGGGCGGTACCGAAGTCCGTTCCAAAAGCAGGATGTTCGAGGAAATCCAGCGCGGTGTGGCGGCAATGACGGACCGTGGTAAACAACCGGTGATCATCTTCGACGAGGCGGATCTTCTTAAGTCGGCGATGTTCGACGAGTTGCGGATCCTGCTGAACTTCGAGATGGACAGCCAGGATCCGCTGTTGCTGATCCTGGTGGGGCAGCC
>QNFO01000365.1 GCA_003646355.1 Gammaproteobacteria bacterium | reverse complement strand
GCTACGCCTACTGAGGCTGTGCCTGAAATAATGGAACCTGATTCAGCCGCACTTTCTTCTGTACAGCCGCAGGCTGATATCGCAAGTCGTCGTATATTACGGCTGGCTTTGGGTACAGCGCTATCGTTGGCGTTTTCACAGATAGCGGCGTGGCAGCTGTCTTTTCTCGCTCCCGTCTTTACCCTGGTTTTACTGGCCACACCCTTACCGGCACCGACGCTAAAAAGCGGCATAAAAATTGTTCTTGCCCTGCTTTTACCACTACTTCTCGGCGCACTGACATTACTGCCTTTCCTCGAGCACCTGCGTTCGGTGGGTGTTTTGTTGGTCGCACTAGCCCTGTTTTACAGCTTTTATTTCACCAGTCGCGGTGGCGCTGCGGTGCTGGGTACCTTTATGACCATCGGACTAACACTGGTGGTGACGATTGGCAGCGTCAGTATTGATATGCTCTCCGCCGTGGCTCAGGGCTTAGCACTGGGGGCTATCTTTGGGCTGGTATTTGTTTCTATTGCCCACAACTTATTGCCCGATCTATCGATGGGAGCACCCGCAGCTGGGGCGGCAGATAGTACGCAAGCTCTCGCTAAAGCAGAACCAAAGGAAGCCCTGCGAAAAGCGCTGCGGGCTCTGCTAGTGACCTTCCCACTGACCTTTTTATTCCTGCTTTCCAGTGCTAGCGCTAGCTACATTGCGGTGATGATTAAAGTCGCCGCAATGGGCCAGCAAGCCAGTGTCGACAACAGCCGAGAGATGGGCCGCTCTATGTTGGAATCAACGTTATGGGGAGGGCTTGGCGCCGTCATTGCCTGGCAGGTCTTGAGCATTTGGCCATCGCTGTTGATGTATACCTTGTTGATTGGCTTGGCGGGCTTGTTGTTCGGCCCGCGAATATTTCAGGGGCAGGGCATGCACCCGAAGTTTTCCATGTGGTCTTACGCTTACCTGACTATGATTGTCGTGCTGGCCCCCGCTGTACTCGATAGCCAGAGCGGCTCGGCGGCAGGTGCTGCCTTTTATTCCCGTCTATTTTTATTCGTCGTGATTGCCGTCTATGGATCTATTGCGGTTGCCGTGTTTGATGCCTTTTGGCCAGCTACTTCGCAACAAGATGATCGGGACGATATGTCGCAAGTCAGCCAATGATTCTTAGTAGTCGTACTGCCCCCAATTCTTTACAAAGGCCGATGAGGCGTTACTACAAGTGATTAATAAATATCCTTCTTTGAGACTTATATATCGATGCGGGAAAAGCGAGGTTATTCTTTTGATGAGTATAAATAGGTTCCGGATTTGTTTTGCTGTACTTATTTTAGCGGCTTTTATTGTCGCTAAAGACCTGCATGCAGATGAAGCGGGGCCAGAATATCTGAAGGAGGATGCCACCCATTCACCCCTTGAAGCTGATTTCAAAGAATCGCCTTTTTTGAAAGATCAACACTGGGAATTGCACCTGCGCACCTATCTACTCGATCGCGATACGGACAACGCAACTGATAAACAAGCTCTGGCAACGGGTGGCTGGTTAAGCTGGAAATCAGGCTATTGGCGGGATTTGATTCAAATTAGTACCACTGCTTACACCTCGCAGAAGCTCGTAGGGGATTCAGGTAAGGACGGTACAGGCTTGCTGCAGGATGGGCAGAAGAGTTATGGCGGCTTTTCAAATATTTACGCCAACATAAAACTGGGAGCCGACTCTACTTTACGTTTGGGGCGCTTTGAAATGAATACACCTTATATTAATAAGGGGGATATTCGGATGATACCCAACAGTTTTCAGGGTGCCGGCCTGGCTCATAAATTTAATGAAAAGTGGGCAATGAGCGGGGCTTATATCACTCGTGTTAAAGACCGCACCAGTACCGACTTTGAAAAAGCCTACGACCGCGCGGGCCTAGATGGTGACGAGGGCATCGGCGCAGCAGGAATTCGTTATCGTGATGAGGCTGGCCACGATGGCGGTGTGTATGGGTATTACGCGCCCGATGTACTGAAGATGCTCTATGGCGAGTACAACCATCATTTAGAACTGAATGAACATTCCAGGCTTGTTCTCTCCGCGCAGTACACCCACCAATCTTCAAACGGCGACGAGCTTGGCGGCGACTTTAGTGGTGAGCACTACGGCACCAAATTGTTATGGGAAACCCCCGTGGTCAATGCCACCTTTGCCTATACTTTATACGATGGTGACAAACTTCGCGCTAACTGGGGGTCTGTTCCCGGTTATACCTCGGTAATGGTCAACGACTTTAATCGCACCGGCGAGAGGGCCTATTTGCTGGGCGTCGACAAAGACCTCGCGGTATGGAATCTGCCGGGCTGGAATATTGGCACCAACCTGACTACCGGCAATACTGACGATAGTGGTGGGGATGCTAGCCCCGATCAAAGTGAATGGAACCTGAATTTAAAATACACATTTTATAAAGGCCCGCTGAACGGCTTGTCTATATTCTTTCGCCATGTACGTGTTAATCAGAAAAACAGCACAGGTGCCCAGGATGCAAAAGACATCAGCGGTATTAGAGTTATTACCAATTACAACATTCGTTTTTAAAAACCATTAATTGATACTCGGGCTAGCTTGTTCTGACTATTTTTCCTTTCGAATCCATTCTTACATCTTTAGTAATCCGATCACTTCGCCCAGGACAAATGCGGAACTGACGAAAAAACCAATGATGGGTATCCAGGCGGGAAACACCTT
>QNFO01000364.1 GCA_003646355.1 Gammaproteobacteria bacterium | reverse complement strand
TGCTTAAAGTAACCCGGCTTGCCGTCACCACCGACGAAGTCGCGCAACGTTGTGCCGCCCTGTTCGATCGCCGCCGCCAGCACCTCCCTTACGACAACTGATAAGCGCGCATAACGCTTTTTGGAGATGCGATTCGCCTTGCGTAGGGGATGAATGCCACTGCGAAACAGCGCTTCATTGGCGTAAATATTACCCACGCCGACGACGACCTTGCTGTCCATCAAAAAGCTTTTTATCGGCAAGCTTTTACGCCGTGAGCACTGGTAAAGATGCTCGTTATCAAAAAGCGGCCCCAAAGGCTCTGGGCCAAGGCTGGCCAACAAGGGGTGCTCAAAAAGTTCGCCCTCAATCCAGAGTATGCAGCCAAAGCGGCGGGGGTCGTTGTAACGCAGTATCCAGCCACTCTCGAGGACGATATCGACGTGGTCGTGCTTACCTACTGCCGTACCCTCGGCCGCAAGGCTCAAACTGCCCGACATGCCGAGATGTATCATCAAGTGGCCGTGGGGGAATTTCAGCAATAAGTATTTACCGCGCCGACTCACGTCTTCAACGCGTGCTTTCAGCAATAAATTAGGCAGGTCTTCAGGTATTGGCCAGCGCAGGGTCGGACGACGAACCACGACCTTCTGTATTTTTTGTTTCAGCAAGTGAGGGCGAATGCCCCGCAAGGTGGTTTCTACTTCAGGCAGTTCTGGCATCGCTACGGAGCCTCAAGTTTTCAACCGATAATAAAGAAAACAGGCAATAAAAAGCCCGGCAATACCGGGCTCTTTCTACTCACCAAAAGTGAAAATCAGACTATTTGATTTTCGCTTCTTTGTAGGCAACGTGCTGGCGAACGACGGGATCATATTTTTTGATCTCCATTTTCTCCGGCATGGTGCGTTTGTTCTTGCTGGTGGTGTAGTAGTGACCGGTTCCAGCAGTGGATACCAGCTTAATTAAATCTCTGTTTGACCTAGCCATGCTATTTCTCCTTAGACCTTGCCGCCATCGGCGCGAATGTTGGCAATAACCTGTTCTACGCCGAGCTTATCAATAATGCGCATACCTTTGCTTGAAACACGCAATTTGATAAAACGCTTCTCTGTTTCCATCCAAAAGCGATGGGTATGAAGATTGGGCTCAAACCGGCGGCGAGTCCTGTTTTTTGCATGGGATACGTTATTCCCGCTCATGGGACGCTTGCCGGTGACCTGACACACTCTGGACATCTTTTTGCCTCTATCTAATCTGAATAAACTGTTAATTTCTGGGGTCGTGACGACCAGCCCTACTACTCAATCTTCGCTCGTCTCAAACAAGCGGGAACAGCGTGCCGGTGAAAAGAGCCGTGCTTTATACCAGAGGGGGCCTGGTGAATCAAATTAAATTTGTTTTTAACCACTTTTTCCAACAGCTACAACAGGCCCCGCTCAGCCAGGGAGACCTCCTCGCTGTGGCCAACGACGATGTGATCGAGCACCCGAATATCGACCAGTGCCAGGGCATCCTTCAGACGCCGGGTAATTTGCTCATCGTCTCGACTAGGCTCGGCGATGCCGGAGGGGTGATTGTGGGAAAAGATCACCGCACCGGCGTTAAGCTGCAAGGCTCGCTTGACCACTTCACGGGGATAAACGCTGGCCCCATCAATCGTGCCCTGAAACAGCTCCTCAGAGGCTATCAAGCGATGGCGGGTATCGAGAAACAGGCAGAGAAAGACTTCCCGCTGATAACCCTGAAAATGCGTACGCACAAACTGCCTGACCGTTTCGGGGTTGGTAAATACCTGTTCGCGACTGAGCTGCTCGCCGAGGTGACGCCGCGCTAGCTCTAGCACCGACTGCAGCTGGGCAAATTTGGCCGGGCCCAGCCCTTTGACGGCACAGAAGGTGTCGAAATCGGCATTCAGCAAAGTAGAAATATTGCCAAACTGAGTGAGTAAACTCCTCGCCAAATCAACCGCAGACTGGCCGGCAATACCGGTGCGTAAAAATATCGCCAGCAGCTCTGCATCCGAAAGTGCTCTCGGTCCATGGTTTATCAGCCTCTCCCGGGGACGCTCCCCGGCAGGCCAGTTTTTGATCGCCATCTCAAACCTTCCTTGATTTCTACGAAATTCCTTTGGCAAGTGTTATCTTAGCGCCAATTCTAGGTTTTAAAAGGGTGGGCATGGGCTCTCTAAACAATAAACGGGTTTTACTGGGTGTTACTGGCGGCATTGCCGCCTACAAAAGTGCCGAGTTAATCCGCTGTCTGCAGGGCGAAGGCGCAGAAGTGCGCGTGGTAATGACTCCGGCGGCAACTAAATTTATCACACCGTTGACCCTTCAGGCCCTGTCCGGTAACCCCGTAAGTCTCGAGCTACTTGATACTGCCGCCGAAGCAGCCATGGGCCATATTGAACTCGCTCGCTGGGCCGACCTCATTCTTGTTGCCCCGGCCAGCGCTGACTTTATCGCTCGACTGTGCCACGGTGAAGGCAATGATTTACTCAGCACTGTTTGCCTCGCTAGCCACAGCCCCATCGCCGTAGCACCCGCAATGAACAAACACATGTGGGAAAATGCTGCGACGCAAAAAAACCTACAACAACTACACGAGCAGGCGGTACACATTTTCGGCCCAGCTTCCGGCTATCAGGCTTGTGGCGATGTTGGTGAGGGGCGAATGGAAAGCCCCGCATCACTAAGCACAATGGCCAGCAACTTGTTTGTTTCGGGCCTGCTAAG
>QNFO01000363.1 GCA_003646355.1 Gammaproteobacteria bacterium | reverse complement strand
TCGCCTCGGCCCAGGTGGGATAAGTGTGAATGGTGCCGAGTATTTTATTCAGCCCCAGCCCATGTTTCATTGCCAGCACAAATTCGGCGAGTAGTTCGCCGGCGTGCTCGCCAACAAGAGTGACGCCGAGAATGCGGTCTTTACCCGGCACGGTGAGCACTTTCACAAAGCCGTCAGTGGCGCTTTCGGTAATCGCCCTGTCTAATTCTTTCAGCTCGAAACGCGTGATTTCATAGTCTATTCCCTGTGCTTTGGCTTCCTGCTCATTGAGTCCAACCCGGGCAACTTCGGGGTCGATAAAAGTAGTCCAGGGTATGACGCGATAATCGACCTTGAATTTCTTAAGATGACCAAAGAGGGCATTCACTGCGGCGTACCAGGCTTGATGAGACGCGGTGTGGGTAAATTGGTAGGGGCCGGCAACATCGCCAGCGGCAAAAATATTGGGGTAGAGAGTTTGCAGATAGCCGTTGGTTTGAATCGTTTGCGGCGTTTCAATGCAAAGTTCTTCCAGCCCGTAGCCCTCTAGCCGGGGCTCGCGGCCGACGGCGATGAGCAGCTGGTCGAAGGCGATACGCTGTTCTTTATTGCCGCCTAGTTCAGTCGAGCCTTCCCCCGTACTTTCAATAACGATGAATTTATTATCGCCCTCACGCTCGCAACGCAGTGCTTGATACCCCGTTAGTACCTGAACGCCATCTTGCTGAAGATGCTTTTGCGCCAATGCGGAGACCTCTTCGTCTTCGCGGGGCATCAGCCGAGGGCCGCGCTGAATTTGCGTTACCGTTGAGCCGAGCCGGGCAAAACTCTGGGCCAGCTCACAGCCAATAGGCCCTCCACCCAGCACGACTAGCCGTCCGGGGACGGCATCGAGTTTGGCGAAGGCATCCCAAAGCGTATCGCTGGTGACATAGCTGACATCGTCAAGACCGGGCAGTGCTGGCACAGAGGGGCGAGCACCAGTGGCGATAATAATACTGCGTGTGGTGAGTTGTTTAAGGGCGCCATCGGGCTGGCGGATCTCGACCGTCCAGGGATCGACGATGCGGGCGTGGCCCTGCACGACATCAACACCCAGCTGGGTATAGCGTTCGATACTGTCGTGGGGTTCAATGGTCTTAATGACCTGGCGAACACGGGCCATTACTTTGGGGAAGGACAGGGCGGGTTCAGCGTTGTTGAGCCCATAACGACTGCCCTGGCGTATTTGTTGGGCGAGCTTTGCACTTTTAATTAAGGTCTTGCTGGGTACACAACCAGTGTTGAGGCAGTCACCCCCCATTTTGTCGGCTTCGACTAAAGTCACTTTGGCTTTAACGGCAGCGGCGATATAACTGGACACCAGACCGCCAGCGCCGGCGCCAATCACAATCAAGTTGCGATCAAATTTTGCCGGGCGCTGCCACTTGGCGTAGACGCGGCGGCTTTGAATAATAGCGACTACTTTTTTTGCCAATAAGGGAAAGATGCCAAGTAGAGCAAATGAGGCGATCAAGGCGGGAGATAATACGTCCGATAAACTATCGAGTTTAGCCAATTGGGTGCCGGCATTAATAAACACGACAGTAGCCGCGAGCATGCCAATTTGGCTAACGACATAAAAAGTGACGGTGCGAATTGGTGTTAAACCCATCAACAGGTTGATGAGAAAGAAGGGGAAGATCGGCACTAGCCGCAGGGTGAATAAATAAAAGGCGCCGTTTTTTTCTATGCCTTCATTGATTGTTTTTAGTCGACCCGTAAAGCGATTTTGCACGGTATCGCGCAGGATAAATCGAGACACTAGAAATGCTAGAGTGGCGCCAATGGAGCTGGCGAAGGAAACGATAATCGTGCCCCACAGTAAGCCGAAGAGCGCCCCGCCGCCCAGAGACATCACCGCTGCACCGGGCAGTGATAGGCCGGTAACAATAACGTAGATAATAAAGAAAGCCCCGGCTACCAGCAGTGGATCAGTCGCAAGGCGAGCCTGGGCGCTGTCGAGGTCTGCTTTGAGGCCCTCAAGTGTCAGTGCCTGGTGTAAATCGAAGGCGAAGAAAGCGCCGGCCATGGCCGCAAGAAATAGAATCAGAAAGCTTCTCTTCATCCCTTATTGCTCTTGTTTGTCGATTGAAGTGTGATCGTAACAATGCTCAGACAGTCAGCCCTGGGCAGGGTTCGGTTTGATATTGATTAGATTTTGACTGATCAATTACAGGTAAGTGTAACCTTTTTAATGAAAGCGTCAGTCGGGGGAGGGGAGCTAGAGAAGGGGTTTATCGCTGGATAGTAAAATAAGACATTGAAACATGCGTACTTTGGCTATCCAGCAGCTGTCATAGATGGCAGGTTAATCTAATAGCGCTGCTAACGATGCGGGTAGGGCTTTACCTTTCTTGCGCAGGCTGGGTGCTACTTTTTCGCCAAGTACGCTACCGAGTGATAAGTCTTTCCAGTTGAGCAAGGATAAATATTCGTTCAGGAAAAGTGTTGGCAGGCGACTTTCGGATACTTTATGCAAGCGCTGATGACAGAGGCGTGCCACATAGAAAACGGCTGTAGCGCTGACGATATCTTCAGGGATTTTTTGGGGTGGCGTAAATTCAGGGAAGTCTTGATGTTCGACGGTTTTCCAAATGCTCTCAGGTAAATTCCAGGTGCGTAGTAATTGAGCGCCGATGACTGCCGTGTCAAAAAAGTCGATCAAGCTTCGTAGTTTGGGGTTTTGTTGGCGTAGTAGCTCGATA
>QNFO01000362.1 GCA_003646355.1 Gammaproteobacteria bacterium | reverse complement strand
CTTTTCCCAGTTCGGTAGCTTCAGCTGCCAGTCGACCTGATGAATACGCGGCAAGACTTCGGCCACCTGACGCCACAGGGGCGCAACTTTGTCGTCGGCCAAATCAAAAGAAGCGTGAGGCTCCCAGATAAAGAACTCCCGACCCTTGAGCTTTTCCATCACCACATAAGGCACTTCAAATTCTTCTTCGTCGGGCGAAGCGAAGGGCACATGGGGCACCGGCAAGTCGGCCTCGTAGAGCACGTTGAGCAGAGGCGCAGTGCGATAGACATCGGTATTGCCCTCACGACGCACACCCTTGGGGGCCAGCTTAATAATGTAGCCCGTATTGTCGTTCGGGCCGGCGGCGGTCTGCCCACCGAGCACATCAAAACCAAAGGTCAGACCGGCATGGCCACCGAGCATCGGCTCGACGTTTTCCATCTTCGCCTCGGCGCCAAAATTGCGCGCAACAAAAGCGCCCAGGTTGGCCCGCAATTCATCATCGACACCCGCCCGTTGATCCAGACCCATCGCATCGTTACTTCCGCTCACAAGCTGCTCCCTTTTTTATTGATGCCAGCCAGCGCTGGCGATTCTAATGATTAATCGGTGAAAAATTATTGCCGCAAAGAGTAGCACTTATTATCTAAATTCTGGCATTAATGAGCTAAGCCCAGGTCAGGTCGCCTATTAATTGCATTGACCAATTGCCCCCAGGCTTGTCATAGTGGCGGGCTTGCCTGCACGCCCAATGTCGCTATCGAAACAGGCCCCTACCAACAGTTAACGCCTCACAATTAGTCGAGACCCCTATGTTTTACGGCTGGATCCTGCTCGCCATTATTGGTGTGATTTACATGATTTGCGTTGGTGCCGGTTTTTACGGTTTGAGCGTGATGATGCCCGCGATGATCGACGACCTCGGCTGGACACGGGCCGAAGCCTCCGCCGGGTTTTCGCTAATGGCCATGGTGCTAGGTTTATCCGGCCCCCTTATCACCAAGTTGATGAGAAAAATCGGCCCTCGCCAAACCATTATTATTGGCGGTGTTATTTGCGCCATTAGTGCCGGCATTCTCTATCGCTACCACTCGCTGACCACTTATTACTTTGCCACGGGTTTGCTCGGTCTTGGGCTGACCATGCAAGTGGTACTGCCCGGCACACAGTTAATTACCCAATGGTTTCATCAACGCCGCGCCATGGCGCTGGGCATTTTTATGGCCTGCGGCGGTCTCGGCGGTGTAATTGGTGCACCGGCCTTTACCTGGTTAATTACTGTCTTCGATGACTGGCGACCCGTGTGGTTGGCCGTGGGCGTGGTCACCCTCACCGCCTCGGCACTGAGCGCCATTTTTATTCGCAATACTCCCGAAGAAATCGGCCAAAAGATTGACGGGATCGACGACAGTACTGAACAAAAAGAAAAACAAAACAAAAAAGCCGCCCGCGTTTACAAAACCACTATCGACTGGACAGTTGCCGAGGCCTTGCGCGACAGAAACTGCTGGTTCGTGATTACCGCCGGGGCCATCGCCGTGACCGGACATATGATTATTAGCAGCCAATTAATACTGCATGCTCGCGACCTCGGCATCGGTGCCGTTGTCGCGGCATCGGCGCTAGGTGTTCAAGGTTTAGCCACGACTCTGGGCCGCTTGCTCGCGGGCTTGCTCGGCGACAACACCTTCGAGCCTCGCACTATTTTTCTGTTTGGCATCAGCAGTGAATTACTCGGCATGCTGCTAATCACCGTCGCCGGCCAAAGTGCCTTACTGTATGTCGGCGTGGTCTTTTTTGGTCTCGGCTTTGGTCTCGGCCTGGTGTCTGCCACCACCATGTTTGCCAATTATTACGGCGGCAAAAATATGGCGACGCTACTGTCCTATCGCATCTTGCTCGGCACTCTTCTCGGCGGAGCCGGAGTGGTAGTTTGTGGCTACGCGGCCGATATTTTTGGCGGCTATACCCAGGCCTTTTACTTTTATTCTGCCGTTCTCCTTATTGGCACAGTGCTGGTGCTATTGATTCGCACACCCCAGCACGAGTAAACCCTAGATTTACACAATAAAGGGCTAATTTAGCCTGTATTAATAGCACTTGCCGCATAAGCCTATCACCGGCCCACGCCCCATCGGGCTCGGCTCAGCCTGCTCTGAGCCTGTGCTAGACTCTGGCCTCAAATTATTCATCTCTCATTAATTTATCTATCATTAATTCACCATTAAAAATAGGATTGACTATGGACATACAAGGTCTAACAGCAGTGGTCACCGGCGGTGCCTCTGGCATCGGTGCCGGTGTTACCCGTGTGCTGGCCAAAGCGGGTGCCAAAGTGGCGATACTCGACAGAAACGAAGCGCTGGGCAAAGCCATGGCCGAGGAAGTCGGCGGTGCGTCCTTTGTTTGCGATGTCGCCAATGACGAGTCGGTGCAGGCTGCCCTCGCCCAGGCCCGCGAGGCTTTGGGCACGGCGCGTATTTTGGTCAACTGTGCCGGTATTGATACCGCGCGCAAAATCACCAGCCGCAAATCCGGCGCCCATCCCATCGGCCCGATGAAACGTGTGGTCGATGTGAATTTAACCGGCACACTAATTTGCTGTGCCCACGCCTCCCACGCGATGCTCGATCTCGAACCCCTAGACGAAGACGGCGAGCGCGGCGTATTAATCAACATCGCCTCCATCGCCGCCTTTAATGCCCCCAACGGCCAGGCCGTTTACGGTGCGTCAAAAGCCGGTG
>QNFO01000361.1 GCA_003646355.1 Gammaproteobacteria bacterium | reverse complement strand
GGTGCCGAGAACTAAATGTTCTTCCAGGGAGCCGACCATGGCGCGAACAAAGAGGGAGTCATCTGAGGCGATACTGAGTTTCATGCCAGGGGGTAGCTGTGGGCGTATTTCTTCGTTGATACGACGCATGGCTTCATCGATGATTTCAACGGTATTCGCTTCGGCAATTTTGGTAATGCCGAGGCCGACGGTGGGCTTGCCGTTGACCCGGGCCAGACTACGGGGGTCGGCCATACCATCTTCAATCTCGCCAATGTCGCCGAGTTTGAGGGGCGCGCCATCGCGATAGGCAACCACCAAGTTTTCCAGATCGCGGGGGTCGTGATACTCCATGTCGAGCTTCACCATGTGCTCGGTTTCACCGCTGACTAAAAAGCCGCCAGGCATCATAAAATGCTCATTTCTGACGGCGGCTAGTACCTCGGCGGTGGTGACATTAAAGGCCGCCATACTGTCGAGGTTGAGGTTGATACGGATAGTGCGCTCGCGCTTGCCGCCGATTTTTACCTCGCCGACACCATTAATGGTCTCAAGGTTTTTCTTGATGGTGTTAATGGCGTAGCTGTTGAGCTGCTGCATGGTGCGGTCGCCCTCCAGTGCCAGCCACATAATGGGCGAGGCGCCGAATTCCAGCTTGGCGACGATGGGTGGATCGGCATCGGTGGGTAGCTGGTTAATGACCTGATTCACTTTGGATTGCACTTCGTCAAAGGCGACGTTGATATCTTTGTCCATATCAAAAGTGACGATGACGCGCGAATTGCCGGGCGAGGAGGTCGAGGCGATGTGCTCGATACCGGGCACCGCGTTAACAGCGGTTTCAATAATGTTAGTGATTGATGCATCAATCACGCTGGGATTGGCACCAATCAAGTTGGTCTGCACCGCCACCAGGGGGAATTCAGTGGAGGGATAGCGGTCGACGCCGACTCGTGAGTAACCGATAACACCAAAGAGAATGAGCACGGCCGACAACATGGTTGTCAGCACATGACGGTGGATGGATAGCGATGGCAGGTTCACGGCTTGTTTGTCCCGCTAACAGTTACCGGTGAGCCATCGGTGAGGAAGCCCGCGCCATTCACGGCGATGGTTTCACCGCCTTCTAGACCTGATGTGATCTCGATATTGCCGTCGATATATTCGCCGACCTCAACAATTTGTTGATGGGCGATGTCGTCGCTGATGACGTAGACCACCTTACCTGCAGGGCGTAGTATTAAAGATGTCTTGGGCACGAGGATGGCATTGTCTCGGGTGGTGAGAATGATTTCACCCGTCACGCTGGCGCCCGGTTGCCAGGGGCCAGGGTTGTCGATAATGGTGAGAATATCGATTGCCCGGTTGCGAGAGCCGACGGTGGGTCTGATTTCCTGTATCGAACTTTTGACCGTGAGATCGGGTGCCATGGGTGACATCAGTCTGAGCTTGAGGCCCAGTGATAGTCGATTGGCCAGCGTTTCAGGTAGCGGTAAGCGCGCCCTGAGCTTGTCAACTTTGATGATGCGAAACAGGGGGTCGCCAACTTTTAGAAAGTCACCGGGGCTGGCTAACTCTTCATCGACGATGCCGTCATAGGCTGATAGTACGCGGGTTTTAGTGAGCCCTCGTTGCTTCTGACTACTTCGCGCTTTGGCGGCCTTCAGTTGCTCCTCGAGTGAATCGAGCTGCGCCTTTGCTTCGTCGTAGCGGTCGATGGAAATGAGCTTCTCATTAATCAACTTGGTAAAGCGTTTCACCGTACGGCGCTGGTTTTTCGCCAGAGCCTCAAGTTGGGCGACCTCAGCATCGGCAGCCTGGGCGGCGATGGTGTAATCCTCGGTATCGAGTTCGGCGAGTAACTGCCCAGGCTTGACGCGCTGACCGGTAATCACGAAGCCGCCGATATAGCGACCTTCAATCTCGGCGGATACTTCGGGTCTGATAATACTTTCCAGCGAGCCGACGGAGTGTTCGATAACTTCAACGGTTGTCGTTTTGGTCAGCGTAGTGCTGATAATCGTTGCCCGCAGAGTAGGTTTCGTTTTTTCTATCGACCCAGGTGCAGCATCCTTATTGTCACCACAGGCTACCAAAAACAAAGTGATGGCGAGAGCGGGCAGCCAAATACGAAAGTTCGAGCTCATATCAATCCTTTAATAAATAGTGACGGTCTATGGCGAACTACATTAGTTCGGCAAGGGGCGCTCAGAGCAATTTTGCTGGGTTTTTAAAGACACGAACTGGCGTGTTTAAACGATCTGGCAGCCGTGTGGTGGCGATATTGTGCAATGTCTTTTTTTTAGTTCTCGTCCGACGGCGTTACGGGGATTCACCGGCTGCCGTTGTTGGGCGAGTCCGCCTGAGCGCGATGGTACCATACCGTACCCTTGAGTATATGCTGCTTTAATCACCGGTAGCTTCGAGCCAGGCCAAGTCAAGCTTATACCTCGACATTTTAGTTGATCCAGAACATTTCACAGGCAAAATTTTTGATTGCTAAGGATTATTGCTCTATGTTTGAATTCAGTTCACGGTTTAGTTTTTTATTATTTTCATAAACCCTTGACGGGATTTTTTCAAAAGCCTGTATTCAGGGGTGTTTTGACCACGGGCATTGGCCTTGCTGATCGCTGTATCAGGGGCTGATTCAATTAAGTACTTTTTTAACCAACTGTTATTTTAAGGGGAAACCATTGGCTACTTGGAAAGAAGAAACGCAAAACCTAGCCGGCTCAGACCTTGTT
>QNFO01000360.1 GCA_003646355.1 Gammaproteobacteria bacterium | reverse complement strand
TGGCGCCTGCGGCAAAGTTACCCAGAGTATCTTGCAGGGCAAATCCTATAACGAATCCTGCGACCCCCAGGCCAGCGAGCATTGGCGCGAGAGATATGCCGAGTTGCGACAGAGCCATTAACAGCCCTATTACCATAATAAATCCACCTGAAGTGGAAACAAGAATATCTTTTAGCAATTCCGATAGGCCGAGGCTAGAACGATCACAGCCCGTACGCACCACTCGTTTAGTGATGCGGGAAAACGTTCGGAACAAAAGCAACACCCCTATAAAAAGCAACAAACGAAAAAACATATCTGGCCCATTTTCTGCCAACACACTTTTAAGTGAAGCCAAACTGTCTTTCAATACAGACACAATAGCCTTCATCGAAAAAAAGCTAACAGAAATACTGCTGGACTGTGTCAACATTATTGCTTTGTAGTGTGAGCTATCCAGCTCAAAACGATCGAGTACTAATATAATACTTTCTAACCTGTTTAAACTGAGCGCATGGTTAGCAGAAATGTCTTTCAACGTCGCGCTAATATCTGCATTCGCTGAATCTGATTCTGCCCGAGACTGAACTTCATTAAGCGTCGCATTACTCTCTTCGATACGCCCCATAATTACTTCTGCATACAGATAAAGATTCGGAGAGAGTTCCTGAAGTAAATTGTCTGATGCCAGGCCAAGGGTTTTACGGCTATCCAGGTGGTTGGCCAATGCCTCGTAATACCTGACATGAATGCTTTCCAGAGAGTTGATATAGGCCTGCTGGGCTACTAACGAGCTACCGCTGAGCTTATCAAGCCCCTCATTTGCGTCAACAGCACGCTGTTGAATCTCAGTAATACGGGTGAGAACCGCCTCCCCTATACCAGCGCCAAGCTTTTTTAAGATCGCTTCAGTTTCACCCTTAAAAGGTGATTCTTCAGGCAAGTTGGCAAGTTCAGTCACCAAAAAATCAAAATCGGCCAGGAGATGAAAGCTGCGCTCATCTCGCCGAAAGATGAGTGCTCTGTGGTTCGCTTTATCGATGCTGACAAGATGCTCATTCAGCAACTTAAGGGTTTTGATATCGATATTTAATGTATCAAGTAAAGGTTGTATGCCCCCTGTTTCATCCTCACTATTATTTTCCGCAATGCTATAACTTGAAAGACAAGCTGATATCAACAGGCCTAAGAGAATTCCTTGCAGGGCTTTCACTATCTCTACTCCACTAAATAGATTACGCAACATTTCGCAGGTCATTATGCGTTTATTATTAAGCGAGCAGCAAGCACCTCAACTTAAATTGATGTCTATTAAAAGAATAATAGTTTTACTGCCAGAGCTAAAGTAACCGCCACAATCAGGGGTTGTATCAACACGACTCCACGACTGATCACCATATTTGAGCCTATACGGGCACCTATGACCTGAGCCACAGACATACTCAGCGCCAACTCCCAGTACACATCACCGCGCAGTGCAAATAACAGGGCCGAACTGCCGTTAACCAGCAGGATCATCACTTTCGTTTGGGCCGTTGCCTTGCGCAGGTTATAGCCACACAACCAGACAAACAGGAAAGGCAATATAGAACCCATGCCGGGGCCAAAGAAGCCACCATAAAAGCCCATGGGCAATGCCGCTAGAAAGGCGAAGGGTAAAGCGCCAAGCCGTGGGGCTGTACTGTGATCGGCGACGCGCGGTGAAAATAAAAAATAAACAGCGATGACGATCAACAAGACTGGAATTAACTGCACCAACACTTCATTGCCCACCTGCTGCACGGTAAGGGTTCCACAAATAGCACCGATAAATGCCAGGCCCAATGACCAGCGTATTTCATAGAGATGCAGATGGCCCTTACGATAAAAATTCCAGCTTGATGACAAGGAGCCAAGGGAGCTTTGTAGCTTGTTGGTGGCCAGCGCATTAATCGGTGGTAATCCCGCCCAAAGTAAAACTGGCAGGGTCAGTAAACCACCAGCGCCGGCAATGGATGAAATAAAGCCCGCAGCAAAAGCCACCAGGGTAAGCACAGTAATTAGCAGGGGGGATAACTCTATCAACTACGTTTACTCATACGTCATCACTCAACTGATGATTTTAACATTGATGAATTTCAACATGTAGAAAGCACCACTGGCAAAAAATCAGATACGTTTTGATTAATTATGAATAAAGTGGAAGATGCGCTAAAACATCTAAACCCTTTATTCACTGGCCAGCAAGACTCATTAATCGATAAGCCCCGCATTCAAAAATCAAGTGCACTCCCTCTGTTGCAATTGTGCCCCTCTTACCCCCCCCCTGTAGGATAGCCACTCGATAATTTTAATTAGTCCATGCAATGGGATTTCACTTCTAAAACACTTAAAGGGGAACTATTTTGGCGATTAATTATGAAGGGCGCGTTGCCGTTATCACCGGTGCCGGCGCAGGCCTGGGTCGCAGTCACGCACTGTTTTTAGCAAAACACGGCGCCAAGGTTGTTGTTAACGATCTTGGTGGTACGGTTGAAGGTAAAGGTGGCTCCAACTCTGCCGCCGATGCGGTCGTTAAAGAAATTCGCGATGCCGGTGGTATTGCAGTGGCCAACTACGACTCTGTAGCCGATGAAAAAAGCGCTAAAAATATTATTCAAACGGCGCTCAATGAATACAGTCAGATCGACATTCTGGTGAATAACGCCGGTAATAATATTGAGAACAGCTTTCGCAAAATGTCGATGGATGATTTTCGTGCGGTTGTCGACG
>QNFO01000359.1 GCA_003646355.1 Gammaproteobacteria bacterium | reverse complement strand
CTCTACAAGGTGGGCCTGCTGCAATTGTGGGCTGGGTTCTTGTCGCCGTGGATTTGTCAGCGATGGAGGCCGAGAGGCAGGCAGTGCTGTTCCGTAATGCGGGCATGGCCGCTGGTTTGTTGGTACTCGTTTTTCTTCTATCTTATGCTCTGGGCAATGGCCTGCTGGCACCGATTACTTCACTGAAAATCGCCGTTGAAGAGATAGAGAGCGGCAACCTTGGGGCGCAGGTTGATGTAATAGGTGTTGACGAGTTGGTCGCTCTGGGTCGGGGTATTAACTATATGGCCAGCTCCATTGCTGACAGTCGGCTGGGTTTGGAGCAGCGGGTGAGCAGTGCTACATCGCGCTTGCGACTGTCACTAGAAGACTTGCAGTCGAAAAACCTTGAGCTGGACGAAGAAAAGCAGAGAGCGGAGGAGGCAAATCGGGCGAAGAGTGATTTTCTGGCACGCATGAGCCATGAATTACGCACGCCATTAAACGCTATACAGGGCTTTGTACGTCTGTTGGAACAATCTGATCTGGAGGCCTCGGAGCAACAGTACTGTGCGATTATTGAGCAGGCCGCTGAGCAGTTGTTGCTATTAATCAACGATATTCTTGAGTACTCCCGTTTGCAATCCGGTGCTATGGCGCTGGATATTCAACCTCTTGATATTGTTGCCTGTGTTGAGAATCCAGTACGCCTGCTGGGTCCGTCGGCCTACGAAAAAAATGTCGAGGTGATTATTGACGTCGACCCACAGCTGCCTATCTTTCTCTATGGTGACTCATTGCGACTGCGCCAGGTGGTGTCAAATTTGGTGGCGAACGCTATTAAGTTTACTGAGCAGGGCCATATTCTGGTGCGGATTGCCAGCGAGGGTGTGATTGATGACAAAGTAAGCCTGCTGCTGGAGGTGACCGATACGGGTATCGGCATGTCCGAAGCTCAGCAGGGCAAAATATTTGAAGCATTCACCCAGGCCGATACGACAATTACCCGCCGTTTTGGTGGCACGGGCCTGGGTTTGTCTATCGTGCAAAACCTGGTTGCCTTGATGGGAGGAGAAATTGCACTACACAGCGAGGCGTCGGTAGGTACGACGATTCGGGTGAGCTTGCCTCTGGCACTACAGGTGGGCCACAAAGTGTTAAATCGATTGGATACAACAATTGCCGTCTTCGACCCTATGGCGATATCACGCCAGGCTCTGGGGCATGCGGCCGAGCGGATGACGGATGACGTACGCCTGTACGTTGATTTTGAGATGCTGATAAAAGATCTGGTAATGCGGGATATTGGGGCCATTATTATTAGCTTGCCAATCAATGAGTTTGAGCACTCGCTGGCAGATATGCTGGTGCGCCTGAGGGAGTTTACGCTTGTCCCTATTTTCGTCTTTTTACCGCTTAGGGGTTTGCGTGGCAAAGCGACATTTAATCTTAGTGGTGTCGAAGGCCTTGATATTACTTACCTTGCCAAGCCCTGGGCGTCGACGGACTTTTATACGGCCTACAACACCTTGAAGCATGGCTCTCCTGTTGGAACGAGTGGTGTCGCTCCCCTGCTGGGCGTTAAAGTGTTGGTGGCTGAGGATAATGATTTTAGTCGTTTACTGTTATCAACCCTGCTGGAAAAGGCGGGGTGTGAGCTGCAGTCTGTTGAAAACGGGCGTGAGGCTTTGGCACTTAGTCAACAGACTCAGTTTGATCTGCTGGTCTTTGATGTGCATATGCCGGAGTTGAATGGCATCGATGCGCTCGCCGAGATCAGAGCCTCCGGCACTTTGAATGCATCGACACCAGCCGTGGTGCTAACGGCGGATGTGCTGCAGCATGAAGACCGATTAGTGAGTCTGCCCGGATGTAACAAGCTCATGCATAAACCTTTCGATAATAAGCGCCTTGTCGACTTGTTGTTGACCTTGTTGGGTAGAAACCCGAGTCGAATGCCCCTGCAAACGATAGCAGCAGGGCGGATTCCGCTGACACAGTTTTTTGAAGAAGTTGAAAAGCTGCTAGCAGGTGCTGTGAAGGCCTATGAGGAGCGCGATATAGACGAGCTGCGCGAAATCATTCATCAGCTGCTTGGCATTGCCGGCGTCTTTAAGCTGGGAGAGCTAGAAAAGCAGGTGCAGGCGCTACATACCCTGGTAAAAGAAGAAGATGCCTGGATGGGCGATGCCCTGCAGTCAGTTGAGGAAGAGTTTGCCCGCCTCAAGTTAGAAGCGGGCGACGAGCTGGCTTAACTGAGTACGCGCAGTCGTATCACGCCATCCACGGCGGCAATGGCGGCGACAATATCTGCACCTGGCTCTTGCTCAACGTCGATAATATTGTAGGCAATGTCGTTGCGGCTCTTGTTGACGAGATCAATCACGTTGTTATCACTGTCGGCGAGAATGCTCAGCACGTTGCCGAGTACCTTCGGCACATTGTCGTTGCTGAAGGTGATGCGGTAGCCCTTGCTTCTCGCCATGGCAATGGGCGGGAAGTTGACGGAGTTTTTAATGTTACCGTTTTGCAGAAACTCCATTAGCTGATCGGCGGCCATAATAGCGCAGTTCTCTTCGGCCTCTTGCGTGCTGGCGCCAATGTGCGGCGTGAGGATGACATCGTCACGGCCGAGCAAAGCGGGCGTGGGGAAATCGGCGATATAGCCGGCGAGTTGATTGTCATCGAGGGCGACGACGAGTGCGGCGGTATCGACAATTTCTTCACGGGCAAAGTTGAGCAGTTTTGCGCCG
>QNFO01000358.1 GCA_003646355.1 Gammaproteobacteria bacterium | reverse complement strand
TTCAGCTAATGCCATCAAGAAATATGAGCATGGGGATAATATGCCCTCATCTACTAACTTGTTAGCCTTGGCCAAAGCTCTTGGTGTTCGTACAGAGTATTTTTTTCGCCCGATAAAGGTTGAATTAAAGGGGGTTGAGTATCGAAAACGAGCAAATACACCCAAGAAGATACTCAATCAGATTAACGGCGATGTGATGGATCAGGCTGAGCGCTGGACCGAGTTGCTCGACTTATATCCAGATCCTGTAAAACCAGTCCCTTCGTTTGCTTTGCCTGATGGCTTGCCAGAACGAGTCTCTACAGTAGAAGAAATTGAAACGATAGCTGACTTTATGCGTGCTGTATGGGATCTCGGCTTAAACCCTATTCCAGATTTGATTGATACGCTTGAGTCTAAGGGCGTGATGATTATCAGTACCAGTATTGAGGCAAAGAAAAAGTTTGATGGTTTAGCAGGGAGTATTGGCGATACGCCAGTTGTGGTTGTTTCGGCCCATCAGCCTGGTGATCGGCAGCGATTTACCTTGGCCCATGAATTAGGTCATTTAGTGTTGCATGACCGCTTGGCTGATAATCTAAATGAGGAGAAAGCCTGTAATCAATTTGCTGGAGCGTTTCTATTTCCCCAAAAAGCCATATTGCAACACTTAGGTGAAAACCGGAGTGCAATAGAGCCTCGGGAGCTGTTCATGCTTAAGCACGAATTTGGACTTAGCATGATGGCCATTCTTGTTCGAGCTTCTCAATGCGGGGTTATTTCAGAGAGTTTAAAAACCCAGTATTTTATGCGCTTTAGTAAACTGGGTTGGCGTACCGAAGAGCCAGGAAACCCTTACCCCAATGGTGAAACGTATTTGTTTAAACAGTTAGTCTATCGGGCGTTAGGGGAAGAGTACATTGGTGAATCAAAGGCAGCCGAGTTGATTGGTATGTCGCTTTCAAGCTTTCATACGGAACGAAAGCTAGGGGTGGTAGGTGCAGCTATTAATCAGTGATGCAAATATCCTCATTGATATGGAGGAAGGGCTATTAATTGACCCCATGTTTAAGTTGCCTTACCAATTTACGATCCCTGATATTTTATTTGTCGAAGAACTTGAAACTAAGCATGAGTATCTTTTGGGGCTAGGGTTGTCGCAAAGTGAGCTTGCAGGGGAGACGATGGCTTACGCGATGGAATTGATTCCACGCTACAAAAACGCGAGCCGTAATGATTGTTTTGCTTTGGCATTGGCTGCACAGGAAGAATGTACGTTATTGACCGGTGACAAGGCTCTTAGAAACGCAGCTGAAATGGAAGCAGTTCTGGTAAGAGGGACTCTCTGGCTGGTAAGTTTGATGGTTCGACAGGGACTTATCAAGATTGGGGAAGCTCGGGAAGCCTACGAACGAATGAAGGAGTCTGGCAGGCGCTTGCCTTGGTCCGTCGTTGATGCCGAATTGAATGAATTGGAAAATCAAGGGTTCAGTTAATTTCATCCCTTAAAAGGTTTTAGAATAGCTTGGTTGAGGATCACTCTATTTGCCTTCCCTCTCAAGCGCCGGGCGGCTATCGGCCATTAGCTTGTCGAGATCTTTCTGGGCTTGGCGGGGGTTACGTAAGTCCCTGACTTCCAGCATCTCGCACTCATCGCTAATCATTTGCTCGATAGTCACCGGGTAGTATTTGCAGTCGTCGGGGCGATCGTAATAGATGCTGCACAGGTATTTTTCTTCTCCCGCTACCTTGTTTAACCAGGGGCAAAGCTCGAGCTGTTGGCCGTCGTCGGGGTTCATCCATATTTTGCCGTCGTCGACATAGCGGGCTATTTCGGGTCGGCAGATATCCCAGAACTCAATCTCACTTTCTGTCGCCGACAGGCCGCCATTACTGTATTTGGTGCAGCATTTTCCGCAAGAGTTACAGTCTTTCACGGCATCCCCCTGCTCATTAAAACGGCATTTCGGCGAAGGTGTTATTGCGTAAGTCTGGGGCTTCATTAACCAGATGGTGCTGCCCGCCAGCAATAATTTTAATGTCGGCATTCGGCAGTTTCTGCTGAAATTGCGCCAGGTTATAACACCAGTCGAGGGTCATATCCCGGTCGCCCTGGACGATGGTAATGGCTTTGTGATTGATGGGCAGGTCGTGAAATTCCTCCGTCCAGCGTTTCATCGAGCCGACCCATTCGAGGGGGATATGTCGACTTTGCAGGGGGTCGCTGTGTTTCAGAAAGTCGAGAAAAGCGGCATCGCCGGAGTTGGATTTAAAGTCGCGTTTGATGCGCGAAATAAAACGGCGCAGCAGCCGATAGGTGAGCCGCCCTCGCCCCCAGTTGCGGGTGTGTAAGAGAGGGGCGAGTAGGGCGATATGTTGAAACAGGGACTTGCCGTCCACTTCTTCGAGGAGGTGTTTAAGCACAATCGCACCGCCGGTACTTTGCCCGACCGCGTGCCAGGGTTGGGGCAGGTGCTTGGCGCAAGCGGCGAGCAAGCCGTCGAAGGCTTCTACATAGTGGTCAAAGCTGGCGATGGAGGCTCGCTCTCCATCCGATAAACCATGCCCCGGTAAATCGAATGCGACGACGGCATAGCCGCGCTCCAATAAATAGCTAAACAGGTGGCGATACAGGGCGCTGTGGTCGAAGTAGCCGTGCACCACAAACACGGTGCCTTTTGCGTCGCTGGGCAGCCAGTATTGGCAGGCGACCTGGTAACTGGCGGTGTTGAGTTTGCCGAGGTAGTGGCGAGTGC
>QNFO01000357.1 GCA_003646355.1 Gammaproteobacteria bacterium | reverse complement strand
TAGACACTGTGAATAGAAGCGAGGGGCGAATAAAAACCACCCGCCGCGATGGTGTGATAGATGGTTGCAACGTCGAAGGGCGACATTGACACCGCACCGAGGGTCAGCGCAGGCACTTGCTGCAGAGGGCCCTCGTAACCTAGACGACGCAAGGTATTAGCAACCCCGCCAAGGCCCAGATTCATGCCCAAACGTGCAGTCGCCAAATTATAGGACTGACCCATCGCTTGATACAGTGGCACCTCGCCATGGCTCTTGTGATCAAAATTCTGCGGCCGCCAGGTCTCGCCGTGCTCGGCGGGCACAGCCATAGGCGCATCACTCAGCGGGCTTATTAAGGTGTAGTCATCAGGCTGCTCAAGTGCTGTCAAATAGACCGCTGGCTTAATGGTTGAGCCAATAGGCCGCCGCGTATCCAACGCCCGATTGAAGCCAGCAAAGCCCGCTTGCCGCCCGCCGACCACAGCCTGCACTTCTGCCGTACCCACCCGCACCACCAATGAGGCCACCTCAATCGGCCTGTCGCTCAAGCCTTTTTGACGCTCCAGGGCTGTCAGTTTTTTGCTAATTACACTTTCTAACTCTCGCTGTACCTGAGGGTTAAAGTGAGTGAATACTCGCAAACCACCGCTGCGTAGATCTTCATCATCATAGTCACGACGCAACTGACGTGTCACAAGATCGAGATACGCGGGAAAGGGATTGGTACGCGTACCGGGGCGCTTTGATATATCCAGGGCTTGTTGCTGCGCGCGACTGGCAACGTTGTTGTTAATAAGACTCTGCGCCGCAAGTAAGTCGATGACGAGGTTTCTACGCTTCAATGCACGCTCAGCATTGCGACGCGGATCGTAATACGAGGCGCCCTTGGCTATCGCCACCAACAGAGCAATTTGATGCAATTCCAGCTCAGCCAGGGGCTGGTGAAAATAATGCTGGCTGGCCATGCCGAAGCCGTGAATAGCTCGCTTGCCGGCCTGACCCAGATAAATCTCATTGATATAGGCTTCAATGATTTCGCCCTTGCTGTAGTGCTGCTCCAGCATTAGCGCCATCACCGCCTCAAGACCTTTACGGAGCAAATTGCGATCCTGACTAAGGTAGAGGTTTTTAATCAGCTGCTGGGTAATGGTGCTGCCGCCCTGTGTCGCGCTGCCGGGGTGAAGGTTATTAATAAGTGCCCGACCTATGCCACGCAGCGACACGCCGTAGTGCTGATAGAAGTCTCGGTCTTCGACGGCTATCAGGCTTTCCACCAGCAATGGCGGCAAATCTTCAAGGCGCACAGGCAGACGGTCTTCGAGATGTGCCGGATAAATACCGCCAATGCGCAGTGGCTCTAGACGCGCCAAAGCCAGGGGCTTGCCCTGGGGAGCCTGCAAACGAATAAGCTGCGAACCTTTAAAGCGCAAGGTGAATACCTGAGCCGCCTTATTTTCATCCCAGAACTGAAAAGCCCGCGAATGCACATCGACACGCTGACCTTGAATTCGATACTGACCCGCAGCGCTGAGCTTTGCTACACGCCGATAACCTAGCCTCTCCAGCTCCCAAATCAGGGCATCCTGTGACAGCTCAAGACCCTCATATAGCTCGAGCGCACGGCTGTATACATGGCTGGGCAATGACCATTTACTGCCAGAAAAACGACTGGTTAACTGGTAATTCAAAACAAGCAAGCCGACCAGACTGATTAGCAGCCCTGCGATAAAACCCACTTTGATGAACTTTCGCAGACCCTGCCCCAACACTGAGACTTGTTTTTTGTTGGTTTTTTTCCTGCTTTTTTTACGCTTCTTTTTGGCCAATACAAACTTCCCTGCGCGATACCGCCATTCCCAGCGACACCCCGGTTAACGATAAATACTGTTAAAATATTTGCCCGATAGTCTACAGCTGCACTTCATGGCAGGCTATTTGATTATTCAGCTTAAACTTACTGGAATACAAGATGAAAACAATCGATGTCTACGGCATAGGTGCGGCACTGGTCGATACCGAAATTGAAATCAGCGATGCGGAGCTCGCCACCTTTGGCATAGAAAAAGGTGTCATGACCCTGGTTGATGAAGCCCGCCAACTGGAACTGATCAGCCACCTGGACAATCACCTGGTCATGGCCAAACGCGCCAGCGGGGGCTCTGCAGCCAACAGCATTATGGCGGTCGCGAGCTTCGGCGGAAAGGCCTTCCAGTCCTGCAAAGTCGCCGATGATGACAATGGCCACTTCTATTTGAATGACCTGACCAATGCGGGTGTCAACCACAACGGTGTAGGGCAATTGCCCGAGGGAACCACCGGTAAGTGCCTGGTGCTTATAACACCGGATGCCGAACGCACGATGAATACCTACCTCGGCATTAGCGAAACTATCTGTCGCAAAAACCTCAATCTTGATGCGATTAGCAGTGCTAAATATGTTTATACCGAAGGCTATTTGGTGACATCCCCGACCGGCAAAGACGCCGCCATTGAATGTCGCAAGCAGGCAGAACAAGCGGGCACCAAAACTGCCTTCAGCCTCTCCGATCCAGGCATGGTTGAGTTTTTCCGCGATGGCCTGCAAGAGATGATCGGTGATCGCGTCGACCTACTCTTTTGTAACAAAGACGAGGCTTTCGGCTGGACGGGCGCAAGTTCACTGGATGACGCCATCGAGGGCATGAAACAAACCGCTTCAACCTTTGCCATCACCCTGGGGGCAGAGGGCGCATTAGTTTTCGACGGCGAAAACACACACCGC
>QNFO01000356.1 GCA_003646355.1 Gammaproteobacteria bacterium | reverse complement strand
GGCCCGGTGCGCTGTGAGTTTGAACTATTGCGCGTCGGTAAGTCGACCTCTAACGGCATGGTGAAGCTGATTCAAAACGGGGAAGTAAAAATACAGATGATCGGTGTCTTTCAGGATATTGACCGTCTCAATGGCGAAACTCTGGTGAAGGAAGCGGTGCCCGACATGCCCGCTTATGATCGCTGTGTCGATATGCCCCATGCACCCAACCTCAAACTTCGCAATAGACTGATTCAACGCCTGGCCCCCAACAACATTAATGCCCTGGTTAATGGCCCCGATGGTGATTCGACCTGGAAGGGTTGGCAAGACTTTAAAGACGGGGCAGATATTGATCTGTTTGGGGTACTGATGTTTTGCGATGCCTTACCACCGCCAGCCTTCGCTATTTACGGTGCCAAGGGCAGAGTGCCGACGATTGAAATGTCAGTACAAATCCATCGTCGCCCCTGTGCCGGGCCACTGCGCTGTCAATTTAAAACCAGTTTTATTACCCAAGGTGTGGTGAATGAAGATGGCATGATTTGGGATAGTGGCGATAATCTTGTTGCCCTGTCTCGGCAAACAGCCAAGCTGCGAGTGAGCCCTTAGCGGCAGAAGCAGCGTTAAATAATTTAATAAAATAGATTAAAAGGTGGTTTAAATGATTGATAAAATAAAGTTCAGCCTGGTATTTTTTGTGACAATGAGTGTTTCAGCGACTCTCTTCGTAAGTGCCGCCAGCGCGGGTGAGACAGATTATGAACAGCGTCGCGCCAGAGGTGTTGCGACTTTGAGTTCACTCACCGGTCTGGCCGACGCCAGCCAAATGGCTGCTAAGCTTGAGGCTGAAAATGGCGCGCTCGGGTCGTTTGCTCTCGATTTTGTAATGGGTGATATCTGGAGCCGCCCCGGCTTAAGTAAGCGCGATCGTAATCTTATTGTGCTGACCATGCTCGCCACTCTGCACCAAACCAATCAGCTGAGTTATTACGTGCCCGGTGGTTTGAATCACGGGCTTACAGCCACGGAGATTCGCGAAATCATGACTCACATCGCCGCTTATGCCGGCTTCCCCCGTGCCCTCGATGCCATGGCTGAAACCAACCGCATACTCGCCAAGCTGGGCCACGGGCCGGAAAATGGCAAGTTGCCCCCGGCGGAGAAATTCTCCAATGCCGAGCGACGCGAACGTGGCGCCGCAGTGATGGCCAAGCTCTCGGGTAATCCAGCCTCCGATCCCGATAAAGTCATTGCCGCACTGGCCGGCAAGTTGGGACCGCTGGGTGCCTACGGAATCGACTTCGCCTTTGGTGAGGTGTGGGCGCGCTCACAATTATCGCGGCGCGATCGTAGTCTATTGGTTGTCTCTGTTTTGACCGCGCTCGGCAGAACGGAAGAGCTGCATATTCACGTGCCGGCAGCCATACGCCACGGCGTGACTAAAGCAGAACTCGAAGAATTAATGCTGACAGCTTTTGCCTATGCCGGCGCACCTTTGGCGGTTGAAGGTATGCATGTGGTACAGGGGCTGGAGTGATTGGGCGCTTGCTAATCAAGCGCATGGTTTAGTAGCGCTTATAAAAAAGCCAGACACCGTATTTTAACGTTGGTGTCTGGCCACTCTTGCAGAGCTGATTTTTACTTAGCCTTTCATACCAACAGCTTCACTACTGGGGTGGAGGCTGCTTTTAGCGCTGGGGCGTTGATCGATACGCTGATACCAGGCACCGAGATTTTTAAACTCAGGGTTCAATGGCTGGCCAATGCCCTGGGCGAAATCGAGGCAGCAGTAGAGCACCAAATCGGCAATGCCCAGTGAGTCACTACCAACATATTCGCTGTCGGCCATTAAACCGTCGAGCCATGCCAGTTGGCCCTGAGCTTTGGCTTTAAGGCCATCGGCGGCTTCGGGCAGGCAGTGCAAGCGGTCTTTAAACAGCTCAAGCCCTTCGGAGTAGCGAAAAGCGTTATAAATATTCTCCGTAATATTTAACTCTATGCGGCGTGTCCACATACGGCTTTTGGCACGTTCTTCTAAAGTATTACCGAGCATCGGCTGACCGGGGTATTTTTCATCCAGGTATTCACACATGGTGGTGGTTTCAGCCAGTACTGAGCCATCGTCTAGCTCTAGGGCTGGCATTTGTGCACCGGGGTTGCGGGCCATATAGGCCGCCTGACGGTTTTCACCGGCTAATAAATCGACTTCCTCTGTCGCAAGCTCGATATCCCTTTCAGCCATAAACATTCGAACCATGCGGGGGTTGGGGCCAAAAGAATTGATGAGTTTCATACTTACCTCTGTTATTAGGGTTGTTAACTGCGTTTGCGAGCAGCGATCCTAGCATCTTTGCTATAAGGATATAACCACAGGCGCCATGTGGTGATTGTCGATTATTACCATCGTCCAGAAGAAAGATCTGGGGTTAGAATTAGTGCTTCTTGGTGACCGAAAAAACCGTTCTGTAAAGCGTAGCTTTGTTAGAATCTCTATTAATGTTAATCCGCTACTAAAGGTCTCCTATGAACGAACTACCGAACTGCCCCCAATGCCAATGCGAATATACCTACGAAGATCGAGAGATGTACGTTTGCCCAGAGTGTGCCCATGAATGGTCGCAGATAGTGGCTGAGGAAAGTGATGACGATGCCCTTGTCATCAAAGACAGTAATGGCAATTTATTAAAGGATGGCGACAGCGTGGTGGTGATTAAAGACCTGAAAGTTAAGGGCTCGTCTTCGGTGGTGAAGGTCGGTACCAAGGT